>NZ_JAMJFW010000099.1:0-4414 GCF_023544405.1 Enterobacter cloacae complex sp. OE43NF | reverse complement strand
CAAGGGCACAATGGACAATGAAGTCATAAGAAATACTGCCTCGCGTATAGCGGTTTTGCAGGGAACTTGCAGCAATATTGAAATGCCTTGCGAGCTGGATTTTCTGAGCGAAACCGTAGACATCGCAAATCCTATCTAAGACATGTTCGTTACTGATTCCTGAATCGGTTTCCATAAAATTCGCATCCACGTATTGACTGTTGCGGCTTGTGCGCATTAGTATGCGGCTAAACCTAAGTTAATTAATGGCAAACGTTGTCAGACCGATGACCATTAATCGTGAGTATTGGCAAACAGGGAATCATGCAATATGGCTTCTGAAATCGCAATCATCAAAATCCCCGCACCTATCGTTACCCTCCAGCAGTTCGCAGAGTTAGAGGGGGTTTCTGAGCGCACCGCGTATCGCTGGACTACTGGCGACAATCCATGCGTACCAATCGAGCAGCGTGTTATTCGCAAAGGCTGCAAAAAAGCCGGTGGCCCGATTCGTATCTACTACGCACGCTGGAAAGAAGAGCAAATGCGTAAAGCGTTAGGTCATTCTCGTTTTCAGCTCGTCATAGGTGATTGATTCACTTTAAGTGAATGGTAAGGATGAGACATGTTTGATTTTCAGGTTTCCAAACACCCCCATTATGACGAAGCGTGTCGGGCTTTTGCGCAGCGTCACAACATGGCGAAGCTGGCCGAACGTGCGGGAATGAATGTTCAAACGTTACGTAACAAACTCAACCCGGAACAGCCTCACCAGCTCACCCCGCCGGAGTTGTGGCTGCTGACAGACCTGACCGAAGACTCAACCCTCGTTGATGGTTTTCTGGCGCAGATACATTGTCTGCCATGCGTGCCGGTAAACGAGCTGGCAAAAGATAAATTGCAGTCTTATGTCATGCACGCAATGCGTGAGCTCGGCGAGCTTGCGAACGGTGCTGTATCTGAGGAGCGTCTGACCTCTGCGCGTAAACACACCATGATTGAAAGCGTTAACTCTGGTATTCGCATGTTGTCTTTGTCGGCACTGGCGCTGCATGCACGTCTACAGACTAACCCGGCGATGACGAGTGTGGTCGATACCATGAGCGGAATTGGCGCATCGTTCGGTCTGATTTGAGGTGCTCATGCTGAATAATGAACCGTCATTCGCGTCTTTGCTCGTCAAACAAAGCCCCGGCATGCACTGCGGCCACGGCTGGATTATTGGCAAGGATGGCAAGCGCTGGCACCCGAGCCGTTCACAGGCTGATTTACTGACTGGCCTATCTACGCAAAAGCAGGGGGAATCATGGCTATCGAAGCTGTTTCCGCGACTGTTCCGCTAAAGGCGGGTGAACGTCTGGCTGGCCTCAACCACGTAGCTGAATTGCGCGCGAGATATTGGGGCGATAGCTGGAAAGAGGTTGAGCGTTTTGTAGATGTTATGCGTGATAAACGTGATCCACAGTTTGAAGAAAACAATCGGGCGCTGGCCGCTATTTTCTTTCTGGCAAAAATACCGGCGGCTCGTCATGAGCTCGAATTAAGTGAGCTGACTACTGACGAGAAAAAAGCGCTGATTACAGCGATGAACCATTTCCGCGCAGTGGTGAGTTTATTTCCCAAGCGGCTAACCATGCCTAATTAATTCAAACAGAAATTTAATGGCGTAAACCCGCCGGGCGTCTTTTTACCCGAAATCAGGAGAGTCAATTATGCGTATAACCGAAACTCGTTATTTTAACACTGATAGTGATGCGCTGGCCGTATTGCTGACCGATGCCAAAAAAGAAGAGCGCAAAGACCGCGCTCTTGCTGTTTCCATCCGCCTTGAGGCACTGGCTATCCATATCACCAAAGAGGGCATGAGCGGCACCGAAGCCGCGGAACTGCTGCGCCGTGAGGCTACCCGCTATGAGAATGAATCACAGGAGTTGCACTGATGGCCGATGCAATGGATTTAGCACAACAGCGCGAGCAGGAAGACCGCGAGCGCAACATCAGCAACGCGCGCAGCCGTATCACCGCGCCATCTTGTTTCCTTTGTGAAGCATGTGAAGCACCAATCCCGGAGGCTCGTCGTGCTGCAATTCCGGGCGTGGTCTTTTGTGTGACCTGTCAAGAAATCTCAGAACTGAAATATAAACATTATCGGGGGGTATGAATTGGCGGTTCAATTCGCTTATCCGTGGAATAAACCACGGTCGGCAATAGCCAGCCCATATCTTACCTACGATCAACAGCATCGCCGTGACCGTATGTTCGCGGCTTTGCTGCATGCGAGAAAGGTGCTTTCTCAGCAGCCAGAGTGCGTGCATTTTGATGTATACCGCACCGCTGCGGTGCTGGAGCAAAATCAGGGCAGTCAACGAGCCAATGCGTTTTTAATTAGTTTTTGCAAAAAGGCATTGCCGCGTCTTGAACTGGTCGCAAAAAAATACGCGTGCGTCGGTATCGATAGCAAAGTTTCAGCCGCTGTTTTCGGTGGTCATTTCGATACTGAGCTTAGGCAATATCTGGCGTCACGCATGGTCAATATGGTTGCCAGATTCAACCGCCTCCCTGATATGTCGCGCGCCGATATTGACCTGCTGGCCGCTGATATCGCTAATTTCATTCGCGCTGAACTGGCTGACATTGATGACACCGGATTTAGTGAGCTAAAAACGCTGTACACCTGGTATATACGCGCCGGTTTTATTTCCCTGCAATTCAACGTTACCCCGCCGCATTGGGAGCGCGTGACAAAAAAGTTTGTCGGTCAGGATGAGATCGCACCGGCAGTAATGCGCATGTTTAATGAGGTTTGGTGGCGTGGCCGTCTGCGACGCATTGCAGCGTCATGGCGCGAACATCTGCAAATTGCAGTCGGCAACGTCAGCAAGAAACGGCACGCCTACGCGAGTAAAAACTGCGTGACAGACTGGCGCGAGCAAAAGCGCCGCACGCGTGAATTTCTCAAGGGGCTGGATCTCGAAGACGAAGACGGCAACCGCATCAGCTTGATTGAAAAATACGACGGTTCTGTCGCTAACCCTGCGATACGCCGCTGCGAGCTGATGACCCGCATCCGTGGGTTTGAAAATATCTGCAATGAGCTCGGTTATGTCGGGGAGTTTTACACCCTGACTGCGCCGTCTAAATATCACGCCACCACTAAAGCAGGCTACCGTAACAGCAAATGGAACGGAGCCAGCCCGTCGGACACGCAGAGCTATCTAACCAGCCTTTGGGCGCGTATACGTGCCAAGTTGCACCGAGAAGAAATCCGCATTTTCGGCATACGTGTTGCCGAGCCTCATCACGACGGAACGCCGCACTGGCACATGCTTATGTTCATGCTGCCGGAAGACGTAGAGCGAGTGCGCCTCATCATTCGCGATTATGCGTGGGAGGAAGACCACCACGAATTGAGAAGCGACAAAGCCAAAAAGGCGCGCTTTCATGCCGAAGCCATCGACCCGGAAAAGGGCAGCGCTACCGGCTATGTTGCTAAATACATTTCAAAAAACATCGACGGCTATGCTCTCGATGGTGAAACCGATGACGAAAGCGGCGAGCTACTTAAAGAGACAGCTCCCGCCGTTTCAGCATGGGCGGCGCGCTGGCACATCCGTCAGTTTCAGTTTATCGGCGGTGCGCCGGTGACGGTCTACCGTGAGTTGCGTCGTCTCGCTGATACAGAGACTGCGCACGGTCTGAGTGTTGAGTTTGCTGCCGTCCATGATGCCGCCGACGCCGGTGATTGGGCTGGTTACGTTAATGCGCAGGGTGGTCCGTTTGTCCGTCGCGATGATTTACAGGTGCGCACGCTGTATGAGCCGCACCCCGAGTTTAACCAGTATGGTGAGGAAACCGTGTGCATTCGTGGCGTCTACGACTCTGCTGTCGGCGCTGGTACCCCGATTTTAACCCGGTTAACGCAGTGGAAAATTGTGCCGAAGCGTGCCGTTGACGTTAAGGGCGCTCCTGCGCCCTCTCGGAGTTCTGTCAATAACTGTACGGGAAGCGAAAGCGATCCACCGATACTGGATTTATCAAAACCGCTCAGCAGGCGTGAAAGACGAGAGCTGACGAACCGACTCAGGAAGCAAAAGCCAGCAATACGGCGAAAATTCATCCACGGAACGGATGAGCAAAACGCAGCCATAGCGAAAATTATCGACGAGATACATCTGACAACCGGCACCACTATCAGCCGGGGCGAAGCCCTGCACCTTATGGCAGGTGGTAAAAGTTGTTTTAACGGAAAATGGTTGCGCGGAACGGCCAAAGGAGAGGTGTTTTTCGCAGCACCATCACATCGGTCTCAAGCCATGGGAATACTCAGTCGCGTTGCGGCTTTAGCTAGGGTAGTTAAGATGAATCATAGGTAATGTCCATCCATATCATGCACATACAATGCATAGCGCTGCAATTTTTCTTCACACCTTTTGCC
>NZ_JAMJFW010000098.1:0-4470 GCF_023544405.1 Enterobacter cloacae complex sp. OE43NF | reverse complement strand
CAACCGTGACCTTTAGCGAGTTTATTTGCGTAGCAGACGCCTGGGTGAAATCAGCAAGTGTTTTCGACAAATCAGTAACATTTGCCGTGTTTCCACCGGTGCTGGAATCCAAGGTGCGCAATGACTCAGCGACAGCTTTACTTGCGTCGGCCATGACATTGTCAACTCGCTCTATACCGGCTTTGTTATCTCCATACTGAACGCTCAGGAGGTTGCGCTGGTTAACCTGTGCGAGTGTGCTGGTGATTAGCGCAATAGCATTGTTTTGAATTCCGCCGTTGGCCTTGTCCGTTTTCGCTCCCAGCT
Source organism: Enterobacter cloacae complex sp. OE43NF (assembly GCF_023544405.1). NCBI lineage: Bacteria > Pseudomonadati > Pseudomonadota > Gammaproteobacteria > Enterobacterales > Enterobacteriaceae > Enterobacter > Enterobacter cloacae complex sp. OE43NF. The sequence goes on along the minus strand of NZ_JAMJFW010000098.1, from coordinate 4,164 downwards.
CTTCAAGGCGTGATGCCATTGAGGAATCGAGGTCTGTGACAACCTGGCTAAGGTTGGTGATTGAAGCTGTATTCTGTTCTCCGACCGCAGCAGCAGAATCAGCTTTGTCAGATGCGGCCTGAGTGGCTGCAGTCAACTGGCTTACAGCAGAAGCGCGCGCTTCAGTTTCCGTTGCTAACGCCTGGCGAACATCAGTAATTCCGGCTTCATTCTGCGCAGTTTTTGCCTCAAGGCGGGTAACATCCGTGACGCGCGCTTCCGTCTCAGTGGCGATCACCTCCCGGAGCTGTTCGAATTTCGCAGAGTTAGCCCCCTGCTGCGCAGTCTGGCGCACAACAACATCAGCAATAGCCAGGGCGTTGCCAATGATTGCTTCTGCTGTCTGCTTATTCGAACCTACTGCTGCAGCCAGACCATCGGCGTTCTCCTTAATCGCATCAGAAAGTTCGGCCAGTTTCTCGCTACTGTCTACAGCACTCTCAATCAGATCCTTAAATACCTCAGAATCTTTAATCTCCTCCAGGATCACATCTGTGATGTCGGAAACATCGATGCTGGCCTGTCCTCGCACCCATTCTGTGTACCCTGATTCGTTGCCGCTGCGGTCCACCAGCTGCGCGCGGTACCAGAAAATCTGCCCAGCCTTAAGGCCCATCTGCTGATATTTGCGCTGCGGGTAAGGCACATCGGCCAGCAGCATTGCATCGTCCTCGGTACCGGTCAGGCTATACTGAATTTCCGTCTTCAGCGTGTCGTCGGTATTCGCCGGGAATCCCCAGTTCAGCTCGATGCCGAAAACCACATTTTCAGAAGCGATGAAGCCAACCGGCTTCGGTGGATTGCCTACTTTACCCGTCAGCGCTTTCTCTTCTGAATAGCCCCATCCGGACGAGATTTCTGCGGCATTGATTGCGCGCACGCGTACCAGGTAGCGCCCGGCATAAATCCCCGGGACGTCGAATGATGTGGTGGAGCTGCGCGGCACGTTAACCCAGTTCCCGTCGTTGCGGCGCCATTGCGCTTCATAGGCGATAGCGTTCTGCGCCTGGTCCCAGCTCACGCGCATCGTTTCGACGCTGATATTTTGCTGCACCACGGAAAACGAGCTGATCACGATGTTGTCAGGCGGCGACTGGTTACCAGGCGGAATAACACTTATTGGCCGCTGGTCGATAATGGCACCGGTATCGATACGCGCATATTTATCCGGATCGTGCAAAGCGCCAGAAATCGAATACGTTCCGTCATTATTATCCGTAACGCTGATAACGCGATATTGCTGCGCGTAAAGCTCTTCGGACTCGACAATCCACACCGATTCCACTGCAGGTGTTTCGCTGTATGCCGTTGTCACGGTGACGGCCCGGCCGTTTACGCTCTGTATCGTCCTGCTCTGCGATGCGCCGGACGGAAGGTTAACCATCAGACGGCTTCCGGGAGCGGCTGCCGAATCACGATCAAGCGTGATAACGCGACCGTTAACCGCGCTGATGCGCCCTCCCATCACTTTTCCGGAAAGCAGCTCATCGGCAACCGCGATGATATAACCAGGCTGTGGGATCTTGCCGTCAAGACCAACATCGAACGACACGATGCGATCCTTGTTATTGGTCAGGATACCCCAGCGCCCTTTGCGGTTTGCCTCTGACTGCCGGGTACAACCAATGGCTGTCATTTCGAGCTGATTTGTGCCAAAGCGAGCAACGAGATCCTGCTCAAATACAGGCTCCATCGCATCCGCGTAGGCATTACCCGGATCGGACCAGGAAACCAGTGCCGTGGTATATCGGGTTTTGGTGGTGCTGCCCGAATAGGTAAAGCGGCCATTAACCACGTTTGCACGCGTGTAGCTGTAATCCACATCGCGGGGCATATCCGCAAGCGCAACGATTTGATCGCCACCCCAGTACGTCATACCCCGGAATATCGCCGCAAAATCACGTAACACGGTATAGGCGTCATTCCTCTCCTGCACGTACACGTTGCAGGTATAACGAGGCTCGGTGCCGCTACCGCCTTTACCATCGGGAACCGGCTGATCGCAATATTGTGCGACCTGGTAAAGCGTCCATTTATCAATATTGGCCGCCGTCAGGCGATTGCCCAGCCCAAAGCGGTCGCTCACCACCAGATCGTAAAAAATCCAGGCCGGATTATCCGTCCACGCCCACTTAAACACCCCCGTCCATGTGCCGCTATAGGTGCGGGTCTCCGGGTCATACGTATCCGGAACGCGGATTACACGGCCTCGCGGTTCGCAGGCTATTTGCGGGATAGAGCCGTTAAACTGGCTTGAGTCAAATTCGATGTAGAGCAGCGCGGTATTTGGATAACGCAGTTTGGCGTCGATAACCTCTGTGTAGCTCTGCAGCGTCATTGTGTCGCCAATTTTCGCGCTGTTGGCATCCGCCGTGAGCTTACGCAGGCGCACCGTCCATGTGCTGCCTGCCTGTGGTAAGTCGATGCGATGGCTGCGTTCGTAGCCGGAAGTTGTCTTGCCGGTTACGCTGGTATTAAGTACCGTCTGCCAGGTACCACCATCAGTCTGCAGATCAATGGCGTAGTTAATTGAATAGCCAACCAGATCGCCATCGTTCTCCTGTTTAAAAAGCGATGGCCATTTCAGGCGCAGGCGAACGGCTGACAGCTGCGTGTTGGTAAAGGTGTGTGTCCAGGCGGTGGTGCTTGAAACTGCGGTGCCCACGCTGATTTCGTTTTCGGTACCGGGGATGCCCTGAATGTATTTTTGTGCCTGCGTCCCCGGGCGGAATTCCCACGCCACGCCGCTGAAGTTTTGGGAGCCGTCGGCGTTCTCCAGCGCCGTTCCGTCCAGGTAGATATCCTTCCCGGTGAGCTGTCCAGCAAACTCCCCTTCCCCAAGCGCAACGAGGATCTTTGCCTTCGCTACAGATTGCAGATCATCAGGCTGTTCGGTGGGAGTTCGGGAACTGGAGCTCCCGCCTTTTCGTCCGGTAATTGTTTTAGCCATATCGCGCCCATAAAAAAAGCCACCCGAAGGTGGCTTGTAAAAAGGTTTGTTAACTACTGCTGATCTTCGACATAAATTCCGGCAGAAATAATTGCCCCGCCGATTCTCCGGCGGCCGTACAGGAGCGGAACCGGGTAACCCTGTGCGGCGGTATTTGTGACTCCGCCGAACGCGTATGAGGCGCGGTTATCTGAGCTCTGTTTGCTGGCCAGCCCTGTAGCCTGAGGGGATATCATCTGAACTACCCCCCCCAGCGTTATGGACGCACCAGCAGCAAACATCATATTGCTGGCAGCTATACTCAGACCTGGCATCCAGATCGATGCAATCACTAATACTGCGCCCAGGATAGTTTGAATCAAACCGGCTTTTTTACTCCCGATGATTACCGGGACAATACGGATAACATCGCCGGTAACCGGGAAACCGAGGTCATCCACACCGATGTTTTTTTTACCCTTAAATACGGAGTATGTGAGCCCACGGCGCTGGCTGGAAATCATAAACTGCTCAAAGCCCGGAATAGTCTTTGCGAGCGCCACTCCCGCCTCGCTTACACGGGAAATCAGGCGGTGGTGAATTTTACCGAATGTTTTCCCGAGCACGCCGCCAAGCTCAATGCGGGTCATTACTTCCTGCATGTTTCACCTGCCATTACATCTTTATAACGAACGATTTTCATCGTGCGCTCCTGCCAGTATCCGCCATAAGGAACACGCTGACTCAGATGCCCGTAAAGATGGTGCAGCAGCATGTTACCCTCCAGTAAAATCCCGGCATGATTCCACTTATCGGCCTGCACCTGCATGATGACGAGGTCCCCTTCCTGAGGCGGGCCATCAAACTCCCTGAATCCGCACTCGTACCAGCACTCCTGATAGAAATTGTCCGGGTAGTCGTTTTCCCACCAGGGATAATCCACCCGGTAATCGTGGAGCTCGATACCGTGGGTCTGCCGGAAATAGCTCATTACCAGACCCCAGCAATCGAAGTGGCCAAGCACGAACGGACGCTCCAGCAATGGCTGCTCCCCGCGTGGCTGAATGGTACGTAAATCCCCCTCTGGCCAGCTCACAATATGCCAGGGCAGCAGCGTTGCATCACACTGTGCCTTATCCAGCTCGCTGGCCTGCGTCGTCGCATCAGGATGGCTGTGAACAATGGCCACCACCGTC
>NZ_JAMJFW010000097.1:0-4555 GCF_023544405.1 Enterobacter cloacae complex sp. OE43NF | reverse complement strand
CCAAGCTTCTATTGAGTTTTCATCAAGTGGAAAAATATGTTGCAATGAAACAAAATCTTTACCAATTCCAAATGCACCTTCCGGCATGATGAACATCAGGTCTTCATAATTGAAGTGTTCCCAGTCACCATTGTTTTTGGCTGAAATTATGCACTGGTGCCCAGGCTCAAAGTTTTTTGCTTGAGCGTAACGCTGATAGACATAATCATTCAACTGTTCTTTAGTGAAGTACCAGCTGTTCTTCTGTTTATGAACGGGTATTACCTTAGGTTTATGTCCGCTAAAGTTCGCAATGGAATTCCGAATACTCTTTCCAAGATCATTCCTGGAGCCACCAGAACCACTAAACATGATGTCTTCAAGATAATTTTGCTCAATCCATTCATCAGGAAAATCAGCGATCTTACCTGGGAGCATATTAGTGAAATTAGAATCTCTGAAGCCCTGAATCGTTTTACGGAACCCAGAGGTCAATTCTCGAACAGATTTATAAATCATCTCAACGACAGAATAAGTGCTTGGCGCCAGCCAATGGATCCGCCATCCAGCCTTTTTTGCACCAAGATACTCAATACCCAACCTGTAAGTAGGCCAGTCTTGATCTATTGCGTGCTGACGTTTATCTTTATCCGTAATTTCTCGCTTAACCAAAGAAGTCATTTTCAGCAACATTATTTCCTGGAAACGGAAACCGCAAATAATTGTGAGTAACAACATATTGTAAAAGATACGCTGATAACTATTCTCAGCTAAAGCGATCAACTCAATAACACACATAAATGCACGGATTGATATGAGTCTTTCATCATCAGTTTGATCAGGGGTGGCTTCTTGCGCTTTCTTCCTTTCTTTAGTGCTGTTAGAACCATTTCGATAAGGATACTTATTTTTGACTTCAATATTAACTAAGAAAAGATCATATTGACGTAGTAAAGCAATGGCCTTTACTGCAATATCGCAATAGTCACTGACATTATCAGGACTGTCAGAATTCTCATGATGCCGCTCCATCGCTGCATGAATAATATCGGAAGTCAGATACATTGGATGCGTTTGACCTGTTTTATTTACCATTTCCCAATACCAGCGCTTCATAACCTGTAATGGTTTGTCTAGTGTAGAACCTGATGGTAATCCGCCAATGATACACACCAGATGCATGTGATAAGCTCGCATAAAATCCTGAAATTCCGAAGAAATATTCATTTGTGAGAGCCCCTTAATACGACTAGAAACTTCGTCCCACTTAAAGCCGCGATCTTTTGTTTCTTTAAGCCATGCAACACCTTTCTCACCAAAACGCCAGGAACCGGCATTCCACTCCAGTTGTCCAACAGCATTGTAGGCAACAAGACGCTCTTCAAATTTTGCTTTATATTTCTCTATATAAATAAGAAGATTATCCGCCTGTTTATTACGTATTGTTATTTGTGTAGTCATCGATTAAATAGTCCTCTGGCCTTTGCCATTTCAATGCGAGCCATAACCTGATTTACATGCTCTTTCCGCCGCACTAATTCCTTGAGAAGTGGATGATTTAAAATGCCAGCATCATCGGCAACATCACGAACATTTTGGATTTCATCATTCAGCGAAAGAAATACTTTTTTGTGGTTTCCATCTATAAATGGTTTGAAATACAGGCAACCGTAACATCCACGACCCTGTGCAAAGGGGCAAATGTCTTCTTCATAATTACATCCACCGAGATGGTAATGAAGTTGCCCACCAATTGACCCTGCAACATTGCGACCTTCCCATTCGCTGCTGTGAACTAAATTCCCAGTCAACATGAGTGCCATCATGTTCTTAAACACAGGGTTGCGACCCAAAGCTGCCTCACGAATATCAGCCAGCTCAGGGGTGGCTGCAATGTATCGATCTGCAACAACATAAGAGGATTGTCCCAATATATAAGCTATCTCAGGAGCACTGGCACCACTCATTGCCATTGAGTGACCAACGTTGTGACGAAAGAGGCTTGCGGTATATACAGGTAGTTGATAATCATCGTTTTTTACTGCCTCCTGAATCTCTTGTGGTGAAAATCTGAAAAGCATTTTCTTTAATGACGCTTCCACCATCTTCATTGAAGATACTATGATGGAAAACATCGGGTCGGTATCACCAATTCCAACTAGGTACTTATACAGTAAGATTAACTTTCCAAGTTCTTCCGGAATTGCAACTCGAACTCGATCGATAGTTAGTTTTGACTTTTTGGCATATGGCACAAGTACTGAATAACGCATCCCGTACTTATTCTCGGTATCAACGATAAAATCGCCTCCGGAAAGTTTACCGATCTGTACAGGTCTGGCCCCAATGTAATAAACTATGCCAATAATAATGCAGTCCCGTAATGTATCAATTTTAATGGTTTTCCTTACAGTTTCCAGATGAATGTTTTTATTTTCTTCAACATCAATTTTTGGACATAGCTTAGATGCCCAACGTTGAATGCCATTTTCTATCATTAGGCATACTTCTTCTGGTATAACGAGGTCTAGGTTTTGGTAGCGAGCCCAGTTATTGTTCCTAGGGCGTGGCACTTCCAGCAATAGATCTTCCAGCTCATCACTGTCATCCTTACTTTCGAAGAATCCATTACGATCAAGTTTTCGTAATGCATAGAGGGTGTAATAGAACTGACTGCTGTCTGAGTGATTTCGCTCAGTCTTCGCAACTAGCATTTGCATTTTTTCAATAAGGCTTTCGCGAGTGATAACCTCAATTTGTTTGAAAGTTGTTGCGACAAACTGAGCAAATTTATCAGCAACACTTGCCGAGTTCTCATTAATGTACGCGATCGTTAAGTATTTCAAGAGCTTGAGTGAAACTGGTGATAAATCACAAAAGTATTTACCAGTAGAGAATAATATAGCCAAATTATTACCTGAGAATCTGTAACGCCAATCATCATGTAGATATAAATATCGGTCATCAAATTCTGTTGCACTTATTAAAAACAATCGTTTAGGGAGCTGAATATTTTCAATCCATTCAAGCTGTTCTTTTGTAAAGTGAAGGGGATGGGTTTTAAAAAAACCACCCCCGGTGATACCGCTCTCAGTTGAATAGATCTTTGAATGTGAAGTCTTCGTCATAAACATTATCTTCTAGCAAGTTGGAGGTTTTTCTTTGCGAAATGTTTGTTTCTGGGGAAGCTAAATGCATATCTGAATGTTTCGTACGCTTATAGTTGCTCTGGTTACTCACCACTTCAATAAACCGCTTGGCATATCTTAATGGAACTTTACTGGTCAGTGACCAGCCGCCTAAAGCACGAAGTTGTTCAATAGCTGGTTCAAGTACTCCATTCATCCTTGCTCGAATACCATAGTCTTGCGCCAGTATTAGTGATTCACTCAGGAGACTATTGTAAATAAACTCAAGAGTGATATTAGCCCAAGTATGCCGCCCAACGTGTGGTGTTATATTAACCATATTATTAATATTTTTATTACTTTTCGTACGATAATGAGGGAATAGGGCAATGAATGCCGGATCAATTTTTTCCTTATAAAATGTTCGAATTGCATCGTAAGTTAATGGAGTTAACCTACCTGAGCCTTTAATAAAAACAAACTCATGGTCAACAATTTTTTTCTCTTCAAATAATGGGGACCGATATTGCTCCATATAAATGGTAAACATAATGAAGTCATCTTCGGTTAGTTCGATTTGTCGCTGTGAATGCTCAGTCTTGAGTGAAGGTTGTTGTTTCCTTGGGTCAACTACATCATCTGGTAGATTTTGTACAATCAGGATGAAACGAATGTTACCTCGTGAGTCTGGAAGGGTTGGCCCCACGCAATCCTTCATCAACAATTGAACTTCACCAACACGTAAGCCATAGTTAAACATTAACCGGTGAATAAGGTAGTTACGGTATTGTTGAAATCCTGAATCGAATGGGTTTTGGGGATTAACCACGGCCGTGAATAGTTCGCCGGTCTCGATATCTGAAAATTCAGGAGTGGAGGGGATTAACATGTTCGTTAGTTCGATACTTTGCTGGCTGGTGATACTTTTGTATCGGTGAGCTGGTTCGTTCCTGGATACTTCAACTCTATTGAAGACCTTAATTCTGGCAGCGAGATCTCTATGGTTCGCCTGGTTAATCTGGTGAGCTTCAGTAGGTGACATATCTTGGTATGCCAGATTCATATATCTATAGTTGAGATACTTAAGGAATCGGCCAACGTTTCTGACGTGGTTACCATAGGTGGACTTGTTGGTTCTGGAGAGTGCCGAATGTAAAAACCCGTTAGAGATTATGTCGGTCTCGTCACTCAGGTGCTGCTTCCCGAGCAGATAAGTAAAGAAGCCATCAAGCTCCCTGATAAAACAGGAGATATTGTAGCCAGACCGATAGAAATCGTAGTCAAATGTTTGTTTATGCTTCTTATAGTAATAGACGTAAAAGAAACGCAGCGAACACAAAATGTTTTCTTGAGTCCCTAGGCTTTTCTTGCTCAGTTCATTCATTCCATAAATTGTGGCGAACATGACCGGTAGGGTAGTCACATCATCAACTATGAGATGAGTTCTC
>NZ_JAMJFW010000096.1:0-4816 GCF_023544405.1 Enterobacter cloacae complex sp. OE43NF | reverse complement strand
CCCACAGGGAGAGGGAGAAGAGCGTTGCATCAGGCCTCACGTTTCCCAGGGAACATCACGCTCGCAATAATCCCCAGCGCCAGCACGCCTAATACCACGAACAGACTGGTCGTCGCGCCAATGCTGTAGCCGTGATGCCAGAAGTGATCTGTTGCATTCAACCCGAGCTTGAACGCCACGAAGAACAGCAGCAGGACCACCGCCTTCTCCAGGTGAACCAGATACTGCTTCAGCGCTTCCAGTACGAAATAGAGCGTACGCAGGCCGAGGATGGCAAACATCATGGCGCTGTAGATAATCAGCGGCTCGCGGCTGACGGCGATAATGGCCGGTACGGAGTCAAACGCGAACATCACATCAGACAGCTCCACGACCGCCACGCAAAGTAATAATGGCGTCGCGTAACGTTTCGCTTTTTTGACGCGCCCAACCATTACGTCCTGGTTTTCTGGTTTTTCCAGCTCCGCATCGACCTCTTTCTGGGTCAGAATAAAGGCGTGGCTGCTGATTTTCGGCCAGACAGGATAGAAGCGTTTCACCAGGCGATAGGCCAGGTGTCCGGAGTAATCTTCAACCTCGTCGCTCTCTTCGTTGCGCCTGAGCATCATCACCGCCGTCCAGCCAACGACCAGCGCAAAAATAACCTCCACGTACGGCCCCAGACTCAGCAGGCTGGTCCCAATGGCCACGAAGATACCGCGGAAGACAATCGCCCCCAGCACACCCCAGTAGAGTACGCGGTGACGGTACTTATCCGGCACGCCGAACCAGGCAAAAATCGCCATCATCACAAACAGGTTATCGACCGAGAGCACCTCTTCCAGCGCGTAGCCGGTGAGGAACAGGCTCGCCATCTCGGCACCGTGGTGAACATACAGGAACCCGGCAAACGCCATCGCCATCGAGAACCAGAAAACGGACCACATCGCGGCACTTTTCAGCGAGACAGGCTTATCGTGACGGTGCATGAAGAGGTCGATAAACATCGCCCCGACAGCCATCACCACAAAGACAACAACGGTTTCCGTCGGGAAACCGAGATGAGCAGCAGACATACACAACCCTTTTGTAGAGGCAAAACACAAAAACCATGCAGACTGGCATATGCCAGCAGAGAAAAAGAGTGGTGCCCTGGGCACATCACTCTGAAAAGTAAAAGTTTAAACGTTCTTTTCGGCTGTGTAGAGACATTAAAGTTGTATCCTTTAACCTGAAAAAGACTTTAAAGTTGTAAAGTTTTAAAAAAACACATACAAAACATGATGCTAAGTGTGTATCACACGCTGTTCCAACATTATGCCTTGATGTTCTTGCAGGAACTGCAATTTACAGGAGGAAAAAGGTGTTTTTGTAGTTATCTGGCGTTACGTGACAGTGTTGGTCAGATACTTCCACCTCTTCAGAGTTAAAGTTTGATATATGGGAAAAAAAACGCTCCCGGACGGGAGCGTAAGCCAGTGACTTCGGCGTCAAATGAGGGTCTAACAAGTGGAGCTGCGGGTTAATTCTGGGTGATCTGACTGCGATGCTTATCAGCCTGCTGCTGGTGAACAACGGAAGACTGACCATTATTCGCCTTCTCATGTACAGCTGCGGCCTTCTCATGCTCGCTCATTTCAGAAAATGACTTTGCTGTTTCGTTGGTAGCTCCGGGTTTAGCTTTCATCATTTTTTTATGCATTTCAGCCATGTCCTGGTGGGCAGCAGAATTGCTGTTTTGCATCATGTCATGGGACATTGCGGCCTGATCGTGACTGCTCATATCCATCATTGTCATGCTGTCTCCCTGAATTGCACTTTTTTCAGCAGATGACTGCATCTGGTGGGCAGGTGCCTGTGCATTATTTACCTGGTCATGCATGTTCATTGTCTCTGCAGCCATGGCAGATGAAGCGGCAGCCATAATGGCAACAAATGATACGAGAATCTTTTTCATGGTTGGGTCTCCGGTGTTTACATACCCAAACAATCAATGGCTTATAACAGAGAAAGCAGTTGATCTCAGGGCGGGTTAATCATCACTCCAGGAACCAGGTGATTGTGTTATCACGCTGCTCCTGATTTATGAATAATTATAAAAAACCGCCTCTGTTTATCGCGTGACTGAATGATGACAATTTTGTCACCTTCCAGGTTTCTCCTGAACAACGGGATTAATCCATTAACAGGCGCACTTTGAACACAATTTCACGCCCCTGCTGTTCTGCTGACAGCTCGCCGCCGTGAGCATGAATGATCGACCTTGTAATTGATAATCGTAAGCGTACAGCGTGAACCGTCTGGTCATAATCTGAAGCATCCGACAAAGTGGTGTCCACCAAATAAGTAGTGGGAACCAAAGTGTCAGATATGCAGAAAAATATGACTCCCGGCAGGCGTAAAGGCTGCCCTAATTATTCTCCTGAGTTTAAACAGCAACTCGTTGCTGCCTCCTGCGAACCCGGGATATCCATCTCAAAACTGGCGCTTGAAAATGGCATTAATGCCAATCTGCTCTTTAAATGGCGCCAGCAGTGGCGCGAGGGAAAGCTGCTATTACCTTCCTCTGAGAGTCCTCAGTTACTTCCTGTGACTCTCGATGCCACCGCCGTACAACCAGAACCGCCCGCTGAGGACTCAGAGCTCAGCATCTGCTGTGAGGTAACGTTCCGGCACGGGACACTCCGCCTCAACGGCACTGTCAGCGAAAAGCTTCTGACTCTGCTGATACAGGAACTGAAGCGATGATCCCGCTACCAACAGGCACCAAAATCTGGCTGGTTGCCGGTATTACCGATATGAGAAACGGCTTCAACGGGCTGGCTGCAAAAGTGCAGACGGCGCTGAAAGACGAACCGATGTCCGGCCATGTCTTCATCTTCCGGGGCCGCAGCGGCAGTCAGGTTAAACTTCTGTGGTCCACCGGCGACGGGCTGTGCCTGCTGACCAAACGGCTGGAGCGCGGGCGCTTCGCCTGGCCGTCAGCTCGCGATGGCAAAGTGTTCCTGACCCCGGCGCAGCTGGCAATGCTGCTGGAAGGCATCGACTGGCGACAGCCGAAGCGGTTGCTGACCTCCCTGACCATGCTGTAGGCTTCTTTATCCTGGTTGTCGCAGAATAAGCCTGGTAAAATGCTGGCTTATGAATGACATCTCTTCTGACGACATCCTTCTGCTGAAACAGCGCCTTGCCGAACAGGAAGCGCTGAACCGTGCCCTGCTGGAAAAGCTGGCAGACCGGGAGCGCGAAATAGACCATCTGCAGACGCAGCTGGATAAACTTCGCCGGATGAACTTCGGCAGCCGTTCCGAAAAAGTCTCCCGCCGTATCGCACAAATGGAAGCCGATCTGAACCGGCTTCAGAAAGAGAGCGATACGCTGACCGGTCGGGTGGATGACCCGGCAGTACAGCGCACTCTGCGTCAGACCCGCACCCGCAAACCGTTCCCCGAATCACTCCCCCGCGATGAAAAACGCCTGCGGCCAGCGGGTTCCTGCTGCCCGGAGTGTGGTGGTGCGCTGAGTTACCTGGGTGAGGATGCCGCTGAACAGCTGGAGCTGATGCGCAGCGCCTTCCGGGTGATCCGGACCGTACGGGAAAAACATGCCTGCACAAAATGTGATGCCATCGTGCAGGCCCCCGCGCCTTCGCGCCCCATTGAGCGGGGTATCGCCGGACCGGGGCTGATGGCCCGCGTGCTGACCTCAAAGTATGCAGAGCACACACCGCTGTATCGTCAGTCTGAAATATACGGTCGCCAGGGCGTGGAACTGAGCCGTTCACTGCTGTCGGGCTGGGTGGATGCATGCTGCCGGCTGCTGTCCCCGCTGGAGGAGGCGCTTCAGGACTATGTCCTGACTGACGGTAAACTCCATGCCGATGATACCCCGGTCCAGGTGCTGTTGCCGGGCAATAAGAAGACGAAGACCGGGCGGTTGTGGACGTATGTTCGTGATGACCGCAACGCCGGGTCAGCGCTGGCACCGGCGGTGTGGTTCGCCTACAGCCCCGACAGAAAAGGCATCCATCCGCAGACCCATCTTGCGGGGTTCAGCGGTGTGCTACAGGCGGATGCGTACGCCGGGTTCAACGAGCTGTACCGCGATGGCCGGATAACGGAAGCCGCCTGCTGGGCTCACGCCCGCCGTAAAATCCACGATGTGCACGTTCGCACGCCGTCAGCCCTGACGGAGGAAGCCCTGAAGCGTATCGGCGAACTGTATGCCGTGGAGGCGGAAATAAGAGGAATGCTGGCGGAACAACGGCTTGCTGAACGTCAGCGGAAAACGAAACCGCTGCTTAGTACCCTGGAAAGCTGGTTGCGTGAAAAAATGAAAACGCTGTCGCGACACTCGGAGCTGGCAAAGGCGTTCACGTACACCCTGAACCAGTGGCCGGCCCTGACGTACTATGCAGAAAACGGCTGGGCCGAAGCCGATAATAACATCGCTGAAAATGCGCTGCGGATGGTCAGTCTGGGTCGTAAAAACTGGTTGTTCTTCGGCTCAGACCACGGTGGTGAGCGGGGAGCGTTGCTGTACAGTCTGATCGGGACGTGCAAACTGAACGGCGTGGATCCAGAAAGCTACCTTCGCCATGTCCTTGACGTCATAGCTGACTGGCCGGTCAACCGGGTCAGCGAGCTGCTACCCTGGCGCATCACACTGCCAACTGAATAACACATCCCCGTCAATACGGTTCTCGCTGTACGCTTACGAGTTTTTTAAGTGTCGTAAAATCGTGTTGAGGCCAATGCCCATAATGCGTGCACTGGCGCGACATCCGACGCCATTCATGGCCATATCAATAATTTTCTGGTGTGTACCGGGCTGAGAG
>NZ_JAMJFW010000095.1:0-5029 GCF_023544405.1 Enterobacter cloacae complex sp. OE43NF | reverse complement strand
AGTTTCCTATCGGTATTGAACCTGATACCGAACCGATACCCAAAAAAATAGCTATCAAGGCTAGCGACAACGAAATTAGTAGTATTGCTACGGTATTCACTTTGTCCATTTAGAGGATTCCCTCAGGCTCTGCCGCCTCTTTATCGCCAATTGCCATGTAATGAGTTGTTAATTTATTGATTTTAAAAATTTATTTTAACAGGCAACAAAAAACCCATCAACCTTGAACCAAAACGGCGGGGTTGATGGGCTCCACAAATTGGGGACATCAAAGAAAAGCAGTGGCACTAGTTATGACTGCCCCCTGATAAAAAAGTTCTGCGCGTAACGAAAATTTTTTCAACCACGCGTAAACTTAGGAGTTATCCGAGTCCAGGCCAGATGATGATGATCAGCGTACCTGCCAGCGTAAGCAGTACGTTAGCGATAGCGTAGGTGCCCGCATAACCCAGCGCCGGGATGTTGCTGCGGGCGGTATCGCTGATGATTTCCATCGCTGGCGCACAGGTACGCGCACCCATCATTGCCCCGAAGAGCAGGGCGCGGTTCATGCGCAGCACGTATGCGCCGAACAGGAAACAGATCACCACCGGTACCAGGCTGACGATAAGTCCGGAAACCAACATTTGCCAGCCAACGGCGCCCAGGCTGTGGCCAATGCCGCTCCCGGCGCTTAAGCCGACACCGGCCATAAAGACCATCAGACCGAACTCTTTCACCATGTTCAGCGCGCCCTGCGGAATGTAGCCAAAGGTTGGGTGGTTCGCTCGCAGGAAGCCCAGCATGATCCCGGCAAAGAGCAGCCCGGCGGCGTTACCGATGCCAAAGCTAAAGTTGCTGAACTGGAAGGTGATCATCCCAATCATCAGGCCAACAATAAAGAAGGCGCAGAAGGCCAGCAGGTCGGTGACCTGGCTGTGAATGGAGATAAAGCCGATGCGGTCGGCGACGGTTTTTACGCGGCGTGCGTCGCCGCTGACCTGCAACACGTCACCTTTATTCAGGACGACATTATCGTCGATAGGCATCTCAATCTGGCTGCGGATCACGCGGTTCAGGAAGCAACCGTGGTCGGTCAGCTTCAGCTGCGCCAGACGACGGCCGACGGCGTTGTGGTTTTTCACCACAATCTCTTCGGTGACGATACGCATGTCGAGCAGGTCGCGGTCGAATACCTCTTTACCGTTACGGAAGCTTGGGTCCAGCCGCGCATGGGCATCCGGATAACCCACCAGCGCGATGTCGTCGCCCATCTGCAGTACCGCGTCGCCGTCCGGGTTCGCCAGAATGCCGTTACGGCGGATACGTTCGATATAACAACCCGTCTGGCGGTAAATCCCTAACTCGCGCAGATTTTTACCGTCCGCCCAGGCGACCAGCTCTGGCCCGACGCGATAAGCGCGGATCACCGGAAGATAAACTTTTCGTTTGGAGTCCGTGTCCAGACCACGCTCGCGGGCGATTTGCTGGGCGCTGGTCTGCAGATCCTGATGCTGCAGTTTCGGCAGATAGCGTGCGCCTACAATCAGGCTTACCAGACCAATCAGATAGGTCAGGGCATAGCCCAGGCTCAGGTGATCGAGTGCGGTAGAAAGCTGTGCCCCGGCCATGCCGGAATGGCGCAGGGTATCGCCTGCACCCACCAGAACCGGTGTCGAGGTCATGGAGCCTGCCAGCATACCGGCCGTTAACCCGATATCCCAGCCAAACAGTTTACCCAGCCCTAACGCGATCAGCAGCGCACTGCCGACCATCACCAGCGCCAGCATCAGATAATTTTTGCCGTCGCGGAAGAAAATGGAAAAAAAGTTAGGACCCGCTTCCACACCAACACAAAAAATAAACAGCATAAAACCTAAGTTAAGCGCGTCTGTGTTAATGCTGAAATGCTGCTGACCTAATAATAAGGAGACGACTAAAACGCCAATGGAATTACCAAGTTGTACTGAACCCAGGCGCAATTTACCCAGGCAAAGGCCCAGCGCCAGTACCACAAATAATAACAGGATGTAATTCCCATTTAACAAGTCTGCGACGTTTATATTCACGGAGGCTAACTTCTTGTTTACCAGTAAGTTGTTGAATGAAAGGACATTTTGGGCTACTGTTTTCAGTGCCAGGGAATACTTCTACACTCCCTGCGGCCAAAAAAATTCCCTAAGACAATAGCAGCTGGATAGTTTAATCGCATTAGCTACCAACGGCTACTCATTATCGCATAACCGTATGCGGGTTTTGGCAAGGATTGCCGCATAACTTTATCCGATCGGGTGTCCACGCGACGAAACTTTATTTGATAGAGAAGTCAGGAGGATAATTTGAACATTAAAGGAAAATGGGCAGGGGCGATAAGCTGTTTCTTACTGTTCACCGTTGTCTGTATGTCATTAGCGTTTAATGTTAAGGGGGCATTCAGAGCCTCCGGGCATCCGGAACTGGGACTGCTCTTTTTCATTCTGCCTGGCGTGGCCGCGAGTTTTCTCTCGCGCGAGGGCGAGGTTGTTAAGCCGCTGTTAGGGGCAATGCTGGCGGCACCGCTGTGTCTGGTGCTGATGCGGTTGCTTTTCGTGTCCACACGAAGCCTCTGGCAGGAGCTGGCCTGGCTGCTGAGCGGCGTATTCTGGTGCGCGCTCGGTGCGCTGTTTTTCCTGTTTCTTCGCACTCTGATACGGCATCAACGGTTACATAATAAAAAAGAATGAGGACGCCGTTGCGCCCTCATTGCGTCCTCATAACGGCAGCACGGTTCCGCCGGGCAATTGCACCCTCATTGGCCCCAGGATGCTATTCATCAGGAGATCGCCATCCGGCATAAACTCCATCTGCGCGTAAATGCCGTTGCCGCAGATATTGTCGTTAAATACGGTACTGTGCACGGTTTGCCCGGTATTCCAGTCCATACCTACCACCTTCCATCCGCCGTTATTGCGATAGTAACCGCTGGTATAAACCGTATTACTCGCAGAACTGATGGCCGGGATCATGGTGTTGGAGCAGATATCTGCCCGGCTCCAGGTTGAGCTCCAGCTGTGACTGACGGGATCCCAGGCAAAGCGCTCAACGCCCTGAGGGGAATCAAGGATTGGGCCGCGCGCCAGCGCGTCGGTAAGGGCGACTCCCGTACCGGTGCCTGCGCCTACGTTATTAACCACAAAGGCACCGTAGTCCTGAATCGCCACGGACTGATCGCTCTGGATGTATTCAGTGCTCAGCGGCAGACCGCAGGTTACCGGGATAATCCCCGCAATGCGCTCGCTGAACCCGGTTGGGATCGCATCGCGCCAGAAAGCCACCAGACTCATTCGCTTCTTACCGTCGGTGATCACTACCAGCTTATCGGCATCGCTGCCGAACCCCATTAATGTCGGCGTAGCCCCTGAACCCGAGCCGAAGATGGTCGGGTAGGTATCACCGGTGGGATAAGAACTTACCCATGCGCCATCGGCCGGATCGGCAGAGAGCGTGCTGCCTGTCCAGACGACTTTATGCATCAGCTTATCCGAGACGACATAAATACCGCCGTGTTCATCTACCGCCGCCGAGTTTGAAACATACTCATCGGCTCCCAGCGTCAGGGTATGCACCGGGCCAGAGAAGGTGCGAGAAACGACCGAAATGGACCGCGTGCCCAGCACAACCAGATTCCCGTCATAGGTCAACACGAGACCTGTGATGGCCTGTCCTTCCGGAATAAATGCCGAGGTATCCAGCGTGCGTTTAATGCTTATCCCCAATAACGGTAAATCAGGAACATTCAACCCAACGGCATAGACTTTTGTGCCGTAGTTAGCGAACAAGGTATTGGTGTTATCCACAAGGCAATAGGCACTGTTAATTCCCCCGGAAGGGGTAACCGGTGAGAGTTGAGAAGAGATCCCTTCGATCACGCCAGGTGAATCCAGAGGTTGGGTGAGTAGTGTCACCAGCAGGTCTATGGGAAACTGAGTCAGCCCCGGAACGGGAAGGCGTGCTACGGGTGTAAAGGCATTACCGCTGGTACTGATATAGGTAATGCCGGTCCAGGTAACTCCCCACATATAATCGGGTGAGGGGGAGGCGAGGGTCATGATGTTAATGGGACCATTGACCGCCTGCGGTAGAGCAGGCGTGAGCGGTAACGACGCATGCACTGTACTTTCACCCGACGGAACCGGAAACGGCAGCGAGTCGGATTGAGAAGAGTCGAAGTGTGTGATAGCGGCTTTAGGGGCGGCGAGATAAGTATTCACGACAGGGTTCATGGTGTATCTCCACGGGGTAACCTGCATAACGGACGTTGCCCAGCGTCAGGCGACGTCCTGCCCGGAACATAATTTTACTGTATATGTATACAGTATTTTGAGTTCGTTCAGAAAGTATAATCAGACCGCCCGGCTTCGCCAGAGAAAATGAAAAATTTTTAATGTATTGATTTTTATAGATTTATTTTTAAGTTGTCTGCGTAACAGGTTGAGGTGGGGAGCCCGGACTTCATCGTAAAGATCATTTGTGAAGAAATACGCAAGGGGGTATTGAAAGGTCTGTCCTGACGAAATGCGTCAAAACCCTATTTAGGGAAGGCCTTGTAAGTTGTTGATTTATTAACGATGAACTGAATGAGTAGAAAAAAGGGTTAAAGGCATCAGAATTGATTATTTTCTTTTATGACAATAGGATAGCGATGTTTGCTTTCAGTGCACTGCCGTACAGGCAGCTTAGAAATTTGAGCGCTTCAATCAATCCATTACGCCGCTGTGCACTGCCGTACAGGCAGCTTAGAAAAGGTGCTGCAGTTTACCCAGCAGCAGCTGGCGGTGCACTGCCGTACAGGCAGCTTAGAAATCATTGCTGCGCCCATGATGGACGGCATGGCCGTGCACTGCCGTACAGGCAGCTTAGAAAGTTATACTGAACCCTTTGGTGAAACTCATAACGTGCACTGCCGTACAGGCAGCTTAGAAAAGGGTTTGCGGCAGTCGTTCAAGCTGGCTTACGTGCACTGCCGTACAGGCAGCTTAGAAATGGCGCGTTAAGCGCTTGAGCCAGCCCA
>NZ_JAMJFW010000094.1:0-5085 GCF_023544405.1 Enterobacter cloacae complex sp. OE43NF | reverse complement strand
CTAAAGATAAATTGTTTACCGCCGAAAAAACATTGCCCCACAAAATTAACTTTCAAATAACCTGCAAGGGATGCTCACGATGTCCTCTCCAACCTATGTCACCCAGAATGAATATCCTCTGGACGATGACACCACCTTAATGTCTACCACAGACGTCCACAGCTACATCACCCACGCCAACGACACCTTTGTTCAGGTGAGCGGCTATCAGCTCGATGAGCTGACGGGCCAGCCGCACAATATGGTGCGCCATCCCGATATGCCAAAAGCTGCGTTTGCCGATATGTGGTACACGCTGCAGCAGGGCGAGCCGTGGAGCGGGATTGTCAAAAACCGGCGCAAAAACGGTGACCACTACTGGGTGCGTGCTAACGCGGTGCCGATGGTGCGTCGCGGGCAGGTGACGGGCTATATGTCGATTCGCACCAGAGCCACAGCGGAAGAGATCGCCGCCGTGGAGCCGCTCTACCGGGCGCTGAACGACGGGCGCTGTAAAAAACGTATTCACAAAGGGCTGGTGGTGGGAAAGGGCTGGCTGGGTAAACTCCCGGCCATGCCGCTGCGCTGGCGCGTGCGCAGCGTGATGGCGGTGCTCTTTGCCGGACTCGCCGCCACGCTGGCCGCCACCTCCGCAGGCTGGTTACCGCTTGCCGCCGCTGCGGTGGTGATGCTGATGGGAACGCTGCTGTTTGAGCAACAGATTGTCCGCCCGATAGAGAATGTGGCGCGACAGGCGCTGAAGGTCGCCACCGGCGAGCGCAACAGCGTGCAGCATCTTAACCGCAGCGATGAGCTGGGCCTGACGCTGCGCGCGGTAGGACAACTTGGCCTGATGTGCCGCTGGTTGATCAATGACGTGTCGAGCCAGGTGGTGAGCGTCCGTGACGGGAGCGACAGGCTGGCGCAGGGAAATGAAGATCTGAACGATCGGACCTGTCAGACCGTCGCGAACGTGCAGCAGACCGTCGCGACAATGAACCAGATGGCCGCGTCCGTTCAGAGTAACTCCGAGACCGCCGCCGAGGTGGACAAACTCTCCGTGGCTGCGAGCAGCGCGGCAACGAAAGGGGGCAATGCGATGCAGACCGTGGTTAAAACGATGGATGATATTGCCGACAGCACGCAGCGCATTGGCTCGATTACCTCTCTGATTAACGATATCGCGTTCCAGACCAATATTCTGGCGCTGAACGCGGCGGTTGAAGCGGCAAGGGCAGGGGAGCAGGGCAAAGGGTTTGCCGTGGTCGCGGGCGAAGTACGCCATCTTGCCAGCCGCAGCGCCAGTGCGGCTAACGATATTCGTAAACTCATTGATGCCAGCGCCAGCAAGGTGCAGTCCGGCTCTGAGCAGGTTCACGCCGCGGGCCGTACGATGGATGATATCGTTGTGCAGGTGAAAAACGTGACCCAGCTTATCGCCCAGATCAGCCACGCGACCTCCGAGCAGGCAACCGGCTTATCAGAGCTAACCCGTGCGGTAGCTGAACTCGACAGCATCACGCAGAAAAACGCCGATCTGGTCGAGGAGAGCGCGCGCATTTCGGCCATGGTGAAGCACCGCGCCGGACGCCTTAAGGATGCGGTGACCGTGCTCCATTGAGTGAGTCATGTTCCAAAAAAGCCGTTTATACCGTAGGGAATAAACGGCTTTTTATTTTTCTGATTGTGACTATTAATGGGGTTTATTGTTAATTTAGGTAATGACTCCAACTTACTGATAGTGTTTTATGTTCAGATAATGCCCGATGACCTTGTCATGCAGCTCCAGCGATTTTGAGAACGACAGTGACTTCCGTCCCAGCCTTGCCAGATGTTGTCTCAGATTCAGGTTATGTCGCTCAATGCGCTGAGTGTAACGCTTGCTGATAACGTGCAGCTTTCCCTTCAGGCGTGATTCATAAAGCGGCCAGCCATCCGTCATCCATACCACCACATCAAAGACCGACAGCAGCTCCAGAAGACGCTCCAGTGTGGCCAGAGTACGCTCACCAAAGACGTGTGCCACCACCGTCCTGCGCATCCTGTCATAGGCGTAAAATAACCAGCGCTGACGTGATTTAGCCCCGACGTAGCCCCACTGTTCGTCCATTTCCGCGCAGACAATGACGTCACTGCCCGGTTGTATGCGCGATGTTACCGGCTCCGGCCTGAGTTTTTTAAGTGCCGTAAAATCGTGTTGAGGCCAACGCCCATAATGCGGGCACTGGCACGGCACCCAACCCCATTCATAGCCATATCAATGATTTTCTGATGTGTACCGGGTTGAGAGGCGGTGTAAGTGAAGCTGATTTGCCATGTTTTACGGCAGTGAGAGCAGAGATAGCGCTGATGTCCGGCAGTGCTTTTACCGTTACGCACGACGCCTTCGGTAGCTGAACAAGTGGGACATCTGATGGAAATGGAAGCCACGCAAGCACCTTAAAATCACCATCATACACTAAATCAGTAAGTTGGCAGCATTACCAATAAATGTAAGCATCACTCTTACTCCTGTTATCAACATTAAACATAACATCCGTTGCCCGCACCACTGAAACGGGGTTGGCTGCGTTTCCGGTGCCAGACGCGAGAAAGTGGCGACAGACATAACGAAAAAACACCAGAAACGCAGCCGCTGAATATTACACTGGTGCATAGTCATGCAGCCAGATGCATGGATGTTAAAGTCACACTAAAATCCGCGCCAATGCCTTAAAAACCGACAAATGCTTCTCCAGCCAGTCCCACAGCTCCGCCGCCAGGTATAGGCAGTTAAGCAATGATTCAATAAGATTTAACAGCTTCATTTCCCGCTCCTGAATAAGTCGTGACCTTTTTGATCACGAACCTATTTAGCGGGAGAAATAAGAGCCCCTCTTCGTGCGGGTTGTCAGCTGCCTGGATGGTTTAAAGTGTCGGCCCGCGGTAGGTTTTCTGCGGCTGGCGCTCCAGCTCCAGTGTTTTCTGATACTCATTCTCCCTCTGCCGGAGCTCGATCGCATTCAGTTCCCGGACAAGCGGCGCAGCTGCTCGCTTAAACTCAGCACCTGCGTGCTCAAGTCCGACACGCGCTCGTTCAGCATCGCGTTCTCCCGTTGCATAAGACCACACATGCTCCGCCATTCCGCGAAGGCGCTCTCCCATTCGTCCAGCCTTTGCGAGTAGTCCTGCTGTAGCTGCTCTAATGCGCTCAGCAACTGCTTTTCCAGCTCTGTCATTTTCCGCTACTCCTGTTTCAGGCGGATCCATGTCGTCCCGTCGTAAGGGATGGCTTCGGTTTGCATCCCCGGCGGCAGGATAAGGAATCTCCGGCCGTCGCTGCTCTCCTGATAGCGCACTCCCCACGTCCGGGCGGTCATTTTCGCCAGGGTATCTTCCTGCTGACGAAGATGCGTGTAATTGTCGGTTATCTGCTGCCCCTGCCACCACAGAATGCTCCCGCTCGTGCCGATCAGCAGCGCTGACACCATCAGGATGGTGAGCCATGTCCTCCCGGCCGTCAGCAGCACGCTCCGCCGGTTTTTCTCCATCGCCTCGCTCATATTCTGCTCGTGGGCTCTGATGGCGTCGCTGATTCTCCTCGCGCTTGCGCTCAGTTCCGCTCTGACAGACTGCTCGTGCTCGCTGAATGCGGCTTTCAGCATCTCGCCGGTACTCTGCTGCTGCGCTTTCAATTTCTCCTCGAAGTCCCTCGAGGCCGTAAAAAGATTGCTCATAGATAGCTCCCTTCAGTCGGATGTTTCGCCCCCCGTCCGGGTCGGCAATGCTGATACTGCTTTTCGTGGTGCGCACCACCTCAAAACCTGCACCTTCAAGAGTGTCAGTGACATCCTGACGGCTTTTCAGCTCCCCGGACGAGGCTAAGCTCAGTAGTCCCCGGGTAATGGCTTCTGCGGCCTCCTGCTTCGTTTTCGGCAGCCCGGACGGCGTGACCAGCGCCCGGCGGTTTTCCGGCGCGTTCGGGTCGTGCAGCCCCAGTCTGCCGTTCACGATAGTCTGCCAGGCATCGATGCGCGGCCGGTCGGCGCGGTCGTAGTAAGGCTGGAGCCGCCTGCCGGTCAGCAGCTCGGTATTGGGGATCAGAAAGTTCAGCTCCAGACGCCCCTTGTCCGCGTGCTCCACCCACAGAATGCTGTACTGATCTTTATCGAGTCCGGGCATCAGAACTCGCTCGAAGCTGGCCATCAGTTTTTCCCGCTGGCCGGGAGGGAGATCGGCCTCCGCAAACGACAGGACGCCGGAGGTGTATTTCTTAACGTAAGGCGACGCGTCAATCAGCTCCCGGACTTCTTCCGGCTTCCCCTGCAGGACGGTGGCGCCTTCACGCTGCCGGTCTTTACCCAGCAGATAGTCCACCGGCCCGGCGCCACCGCCGCGACCGCGTGGATGAAATTTAACGATCATCGTCCGTTCCTTTCTCAAGAACGGCGTGCCGCAGCCGCTCAAGTCCGGCATCGATGGCCATCAGCGCCGCAACAATCTGCACCCTGTCATGGCCGGTACCCCCGCCGGCGTTAACACGGCGGGCTATCTGGTTCAGGTTATTGCCCATGCCGGCAAGCTGGCGCAGCAGCGCCGGCGAGATTGAGGGAAGCTTTCCGGAACGTGCCGGCTTTTCGTCCAGGCAGGTCTGCCGCATCCACGCTGCCAGCTGCCTGCCGTCGCAGCGCTCAAGCAGCCGCCGGTGCTCGTCCTCCGTCACCCACATGGTGAGCATCTTGTTCCGTTTCTCTGACAAACCGGCCTCCTGATAACGCCGGGACGGGCGGGAAAGCCTTTCCCGGTCGGCGCGGGGTTGGACAAGCCGCAGGCGCGTCAGGCTTTTGGCGGGTTTCGGGGCGCAGCCCTGAACCAGTCACGCAGCGCTAGCGGAGTGTATACTGGCTTAATATGTTACGGCGGAGTAACACTTTATGAAAGTGCTTCATGTAGCAGGAGAAAAAGGTGGCACCAGCGCGTCAGCAGAATATGTGATACAGGATATATTCCGCTTCCTCGCTCACTGACTCGCTACGCTCGGTCGTTCGACTGCGGCGAGCGGAAATGGCTTACAAACGGGGCGGAGATTTCCTGGAGGATGCCAGGAAGAAACTTAACAGGGAAACA
>NZ_JAMJFW010000093.1:0-5657 GCF_023544405.1 Enterobacter cloacae complex sp. OE43NF | reverse complement strand
AATCAGCGAGTCAGCTTGGGAAGACATGACCTGCTTATTCGCACCTTCCTTAAAGGGTTCCAGTTCGTCGTCGGTCAGATCGTATTTGTTTTTTTCTATCACTTTTTCAAGCGTGTCTCTGGAAGTACAGCGTCTGAGGCATAACAGCCATTCCTGTCTGGTCATGTAATTTATGCAATAGCACCGGGAAGAAGTCGCTTATCTTAAGTGGTACGCTTCAGATCTGTCTATGAGACAACCCCGTGTACCGACAGAACAGGACGGAAAGCGGTTAATTCAGCCCGTTATGCTGAACATAATCGCTGATGCTCAGGCCTGACTTGCGGATATCATCCGAAACCTTGCGGTACTGATCTTTCCACTCTTCTGGCATGTCCCGGAGAACCGCTATTTTACAGGCCACACTGTAGGGGGTACGCCCCAGCTTTTCGGCCAGCCAGAACAGATGAACGCCCACCTCTTCGTCCGGTACGGATTCGAGGGCATCAAGCAGCATCGTCCCCTCTTCTTCCCGCCAGGGTTCGCCGGCATGCGGAAAACGTGGGTCGGGCACACGTTCCTGTTTCTCTTCCTTTAGTTTCGACGCTGCCGGAACGCTGGACTTCTTCATACTGACGCGCGCTTTCATGGCACCGATGGCGGCGACGGCCCGGACCAAATCCTCGCGCTCCTGGCGCGTCAGCAGGCTGTCCTCACAAATCAGGGCATTCAGATTATCGATCAGCGTATTCAGTTTGGGTTCTGTTAATTTCATTCTTCTGTTCTCATTCCTTGCATGTGGTGTCGGTCAGTCCCGGCTCTCATTCACCTGGATGGTGACCGGCAGTCCTGCATCAAAACAGGTCTGATACCAGCTGGCCACCTGCAGGGGATCGCCCTCTTTTATCCGGCGTATGCCGCCGGCATCCGTCAGCTGCAGGCAGGTGGACCCGTCCGGACGGATCACGTAGGCCGCTTCCCTGATGGTGTAATGGTCGTCATCCAGCTGCAGCGCCACCGCATCACCGGCAGCCGTCTGGCGTAACGGCAGACGCCGGACGTCTGTCAGCCGTTGTCGTGCCGTTTCAGCCTCGCGTTCTGCCTGGAAGAGCGGTTCTGCAATGCCGCGACCGGCCTCCGTCAGCTCGACGGCCAGCTGCAGGTTCGGGGTGCGCAGGGTGCGCAGCCAGCCCGCAGCTTCCATGCGCCGGCAGGAGGCGCGCAGGTTCGGCCCGTACACCGGGGCGTCCCCGCCCTGCTCCAGCACCCGCTCGATATCCCGCGTCGCCACCGGCCCCGGACGTTTCGCATCGAGGGCGGCCAGCACAATCAGCACCCGCCGCTGCAGCGGTGACGGACGTCGGCTTTTTACCGTTCCATTCATTCTTTCATTCCGGCTACACGTTCCTGAAAACGACGGAGGTCAGCCTGTACCGGGCTGAAGTCGGATGCCCCTGCTTTAGCAAGCTCAGACCACAGAAATATGACAGCTTCCACACTGGAAATTTTCGCTGCCGTCGTCTGATCCTGGCGCTTTTTGATAGCTTCAATGACCTCTGTTGTTGTCGCGGCCAGCTGTTCATAGCTGAGTGAAAAATTCACTTCTTTCTCATCCATCCTGCACGCTCCGTCTGAAGATGTCCCGTTATGTTAAAAATCATACTCTATATGATTTAGTTCCTATGTGACAAACATCATATCAGATATGATTATTTGGTTAATGATAAATATCACACTCAGTATGATTTTATGCGTCTGGTTTGATTATCATATCTCTTGAGGGATTCCCGCCGCGCAGATCCGAAAATTGTCTAAATCGGATAACAGGGTGACGAACTTTGCACGAAGGGCATCGGGTGACATTTTCCAGAGAAAAAAAGGTCCCTACCGCTTATTATTCATAAGATTTCTTATGGAACACGCAGGATATCTATGTTTGGAAAACTTCTTAAAAGTGTCTCATGGCAGGTGAGAGCTGAACTCCGACGGAGCCTGAAGTCGAACCAGGATTACAAAAAACTTCGCTGGAACCGGGTGGAGAGAATACTTATTGCCTGCACCACCCATTACATCCGGGCTATGCTGGTCCTCTGGTCCGCAGCCTTCGGGGCTGTTTGCGTGGTCGAATATTTTCGCCCTGTATTACAACCTTTCGCTCTGCAGCATTTTAAGGGCATTACCACGCTTTCAGGTTGGATGTCTAATTTACTGGGTAGCCAGTTGACTATTATCGGTATCGTTTTTCCACTTGTCGTGGGCCTTATAAGTGTTCTGTTTCAAAAAAAATCAGCAAGGATGCATATTCAGTCAGCATATCAACTTCATTCCGGATATTTGTTTGCTGGTCTGAGTGGACTGTCACTTGCCGCATTTATTGTGGTGGGCGGTATGATGTTATCTGTTGGTGACAGATATCTTAATACAGCTTTCGCCGTTACTGCTTTTGTGTGGATGCTTTTCAATATTATTCTGTCTATCTGGTTCTTCGTCTCCAGTCTGAATGTCCTGGATGAGAGCAAGCGCGATCGACTATTGAATAAGTTTTTTTTGTCTCAGATAGTGGATGACTACATACAAAAAGCATATATTCTGGCGTGGCTGCGCTACCCGGGGGCTAACGTAGGTGAAAATTACCTCGGTAATATTAAAATACTGCCTTACTCAATCTCTGAGAAAAACGAGATGCTTCATGTTAAATCTAATGTCAGTAAAGGTGATGTTGTTACAGACATTTATATAAGGCCATTTTTATTTCTGCTGAGAAGGCTAGAGGCGGTAGATGGGCAGGATGCGGAAATTATCATTCTGCCCTCCTTTGGTGTTCGTTCCGGTGAACTGACTTTAATGTCATTGAAAAATATCAAGCCTGTTTCAGGATTGTGGCGGTGGTTATTTATCCGTTGTATTGTAACAGGACGCCCTGAGAAGAAAAGGGATCTGGATGATATTACTTTTGATTTCTTTGGTGAGGCTTACGATGCACTTAATGATAAAAATATTAGCGTCTTCAGAGCAGGAATTGAAAGATTAACAGATACCTATACCTCTATCAAAAGAAGTTACAATTACGGGGTTGATAAAAATTATCTGGATGAAGTAAAAGAATCAGGTTTTAGCCATACTTTCAGTGATTCATTCCATTATGAATTGAGAAAGTTTTTTCGTGAATCCGTAAAATCAACGGAATATTCAGGCGAATATTTCCGTGAATCGATGGCCATTCCATTGCATGTGTACAGAAAAACACAGAGCACGTGTTTTACCGATTTCAGACAGTTTTTACTTTCGCTTTTCAGGGTGTGGCATGTGTTAAACGACTGGAAAGCGGGACTGGGGGGCCCCCTCTCGGCCAGCCAGGAGCTGACTCACCAGGCCCTTATCCGCGAGTTCATCGGACTGTGGGAAGGCTGGAGTATGACCACAATCACTGGCAAACCCGGGAGTGAAGATTCTACTGGCCGCCTGATGTATCATCTGCATAATACCGTCAGGCTTCTTATTCCGTCAGTGGTTGCCGATAATGCCTCTTCCGTGCGATATGCTCACGACGTTCTCTGCCTCTGGTTTAATCAGAACCGGTTTACACGGTACTGGGAGGAAGAGTACCGCTGGCACAGTTTCTTCCTGACTCCGGATTATCTGTCCCTGAAGGAGACAGAACCGCAGTGGGATATGTTACTCAGGGGCAGCATGTATAAAAAAGATGCGGCTTTGTCCATTATGTTTGCAAATGCCTTATCTGATTTGCGGTTGTTAATGGCAGGGTATCTTATTGCTCATTTTGAACCGCAAAAAAATATAGACTTAGCCGATCTTGTAAATCATCTCATTATGTCTGAATTATATGAAGATAGAGATACACATGACACGCTGACACCTGCATTCAGATGTTCTGTCGATATCATTGACATGATACTGAGAATTGAGCACTGTAATCTGCATACGAATACAAGCTGGTACAGCGGGTTATCCGAAACCATTGAGGTTATGAACTCATATAATGAAAGGCCTTACATTCCCGGGCGGGTGTATACAGGAGTAAATGAAGATATTGGCAGCCTCTACGGAGCGTTCTCCTTACTGGCCATAAAGCTCGCGCGACCAGCTGAACAGGTTACGCAGCGCGTTAATGAAGCCCTGGCGGGAAGGTTGTTTTCCTATTTCAGTAAAGACAGAATAATTTCTATTCTTGAACGACTGAAACGAGACCCTTCAGTTCCTTATGAAGGTTATATTATTTCAGAAGCGGATTATGCAACGAATGTGGTGTTCTTTAATGATGTTCTGGATAAATACATAGATGTCTTCAACCGTAGTAAAACGGCAGATATCGTTGCTGCTGAAGTAGACCAGGAGCGACTCAGAAATACTGATACTCGTCTTACAAACGAACTTCCTGGGGCATTGTCTGAAGATGTTCTGCTTAAATACTTCACGTTTACTCAAAATTCAGAATGTGATCGCAACTGGCTGGTGAGATACATTCCTGTTGGTGTTTCCAAAGATTATGTTGCCAGAGATCTTAATCAGAATGTCTACGGAGATTTTCCTTCGGTATCAGAAGTGAAGAGAAATATTCTCCACAGACTGCATTATGAACTGTGGAAATCACAGGCTAAATTAACAATTGAGGTCAATAATCTCGAAACGCTCTTAATGGAAGTCGCGCAACGGTCCGCTGATCAGAATAACTACATTCTGATGATCTATGGTTCCCGCTTCAGCGAAGAACTGAGGGAGCTGGTCTACCAGCCGGCAAGGCATGACGCGTTTAGCATACATGTTGATGTATCGGCCAGAGGTAGCCGCTCTCTGCCCTTCAGGATCAATAACTGTCTTATTTACCTTGTCCTCAATTCCGAACAGAAATTTTCACTTATGGTCAGTGCTGAATCCTTTGGTGAACTCAGGTTGTTCAGGTATCCGGATGGAACCCTTTTTAACACTTTCTACCGCAGCAACGGTGATCCACTTGAAGGTGTGATGAAAACGCTCTGGGAAATGGAGATGGAAATTACCGATACACCAGTGGTGCGGTTTGAACATCGCTGAGCAAAATTAAGGTGACCCCGGATGGGGTCGCTGTTAAATTGCTTTGTTGTTAATAATTAATTTGAATTGCGATATTTACAGCAATAATCCACTCATCACAACAATTCACTCTTTTTTGTGCTTATCCTGCAATAATCTCTCTCTTCCTCTCCTGAGATCCGAAAAGATGTTGTTCCGGATCTTCCGGAACAGCCCCGGTGCGCAGCGGCCTAAAAACACAATATGTGCTACGCCATAGGCTGATTTTTCTTCTATATATAGTGTTTGCCCCCTGCCCCGTGACCGGCCGCTCACCACCATAAAAGGGCGATATGGTTATTCCGTGGGCGTGGTACACTTCCGGAAAGTTGTGATAAGAAAGAAAGTCGGATCTGACCGGAACGGCCATTCGGTAATTTAAATGAATGACTATATGACTGCTTATTATTTTAATTAGATAAATTCACTTTCGTGAAAGTCACTGTAGCGACAGAGTGGCACTCATCTGACGATGATTGAGGTGTGGTAAAATTGCACGGCTAACTATTCAACTGAGGAAAGGACATGTTTACTGCATTCAATGAGAGAAATGATTTCAGTTATGCTTTTGAAAAAATCCGTAATGCGATTTCCGCGCCAGGAGAAAA
>NZ_JAMJFW010000092.1:0-5771 GCF_023544405.1 Enterobacter cloacae complex sp. OE43NF | reverse complement strand
CAAGGCGGAAGCGGGCAGCACCGTGAAGATCTACGATCAGAACGGCCTGCTGGGCGAAGTGACGGCGAAAGCTGACGGCACCTGGAGCTTCTCACCGGTGGCGAAACTGCCGGAAGGCGAGCACCGCTTCCACGTGACGGCCACCGACAAGGCGGGTAACATCAGTGTGGCATCGGACGACTTCGTCCTGACTCTGGACTTCACCGCCCCGGATGCGAGCAAAGTGAGCATTACCGATGTGGTGGATGATTTTGGTTCCGTGACCGGATCGATTGCTTCGGGTGGTAAGACGGACGATAACACGCCGTTGATCAAGGGTACGGGCGCAGAGCCAGGCAACACCATCACCGTCTATAACGGCGACAAGGTGATCGGCACCGCGAAAGTACAGGCTGACGGCACCTGGGAACTTCAGGTCACGAAAGCTCTGCCTGACGGGACGTACAACCTGACGGTGAAAGAGACCGACAGCGTGGGTAACACCACGGCGGCATCACCGGAATACATTATTCAGATCGATGCTGGCGGTCAGCCGCTGCCACCGACCCTGAGCAGTGTGGAAGATGATGTTGCGCCGCATACCGGCCCATTACAAAAGGATGCGACAACCAACGACAACACCCTGTTGTTGACGGGTACGGCTGAAGCCGGTGTCACGGTTCGCATTTATGGCGGCCCGAACGGTACCACCCTGCTGGGTGAAACCAAGGCCGATGCCCAGGGCAAATGGAGCTTCAATACGCCGAAACTGGCGGACGGCGTTCATACGTTTGTCGCGGAAGCGATTAACGACATTGGTCAGGTAAGCCCACAGACTGGCGGCTTCCCAATCACGGTAGATACCAGCGCGCCGGGTGAGGTCACTGGCTTTATCGTGAGCGATAACGAAGGTCCGAAGACCGGTACATTGTCCAATGGCGATACCACTGACGATGCGACACCGACGATCAGCGGTAAAGCAGAGCCAGGCAGCGTTGTTCACATCTATGTGAACGGCCAGGAAAACGGTACTGCGGTTGCAGACGCGAACGGTAACTGGACTTACACCACCGGTTCTCTGGCGGATGGAGAATACACCTTCACCGCGCGTGCTGAAGATTCAGCAGGCAACCTGGGGGCTGAAAATGCCGGTGTCACCGTCACGCTTGATACCTCCAGCGTTCCGGTCACCATCGTCCGCGTAATGGATGATAAAGGCAGCGTTACGGGTGAACTGAAGGCGAACGACGTCACTGACGACGCACGTCCGGAAATCAGCGGTAAGGCGAAAGCAGGCAGCACTGTCACCATCATGGATGGCAACGTGGTGTTGGGCAGCGTCAAGGCCGATGCCAGTGGCACCTGGGTATTTACGCCTACCAGCGATCTGGGTGATGGCGTACATAACATTACGGCAACCGCGAAAGATCTGACGGGTAAAGAGGATACCTCCAGCACCTTCAGCTTCGAAATTGACAGTAAAGCACCGAACCGTCCGAGTATCGATTACGCGGAAGATCAGGTGGGGACGGTCAAGGACGATCTGAACAGCAACGATGTCACTGACGATCCGCAGCCAATCCTGCACGGTACGGCTGAAGCGGGCAGCACCGTCAATATTTACACCGTTGACGGCACCCTGCTGGGTTCAGTCACCGCGAACAGCAACGGTGCATGGAATTTCAAACCGGGCAGCAAGTTACCGGAAGGCAAAAACACCTTCTACGTGACGGCCACGGATGAAGCCGGCAACGTCAGTGACAAGTCTGCGGACTTCATTCTGACCACCGACTACACCGCGCCGGATGAGAGCAAAGTGGCGATTACGGAAGTGATCGATAACTATGGTAGCGTCACCGGTAAAGTGGAAAGCGGCGGTGTACTGGATGACAGTCGTCCTGTCATTAAAGGTACCGGGGCTGAAATCGGTAACGTGATTACCGTTTACACCACGGATGCCAGCGGCGCGACGAAAGTACTGGGTACGACGAAGGTCGATGCCAATGGTACATGGACGCTGACGGTATCGGATGCGCTGTATGCCGACCTGAACAAACTGACCGTAACGGAAACGGATACGACGGGTAACACCGCGAAACCGTCTACGAGCTACGATGTCACGTTGTCCTCTGCGCCGGGTATGCCTGTGATTGATGGCATTACGGATGATGCGGGCAGCGCAAACGTCGAGCTGAGTAATGGCGGCCTGACCAAAGACACCACACCGACACTGCACGGTACGGCGTCCGGCGTTGCGGGTAATACCGTTACAATCTACAACGGCAGCCAGGTTGTGGGCACCACAACATTGGATGCGAATGGTCACTGGAGCTTCACGCCGGGTACGGCACTGGCAGATGGCAGCTATCACTTTACTGTGACGGTGACCAACACGGCCGGTCAGGAAAGTGAGAAGAGCCAGGTCTATAGCATTGATGTTGATGCAACAGCCCCAAATCCTGCCACGGATATCCTGATCGCGGATGATGTGTCACCGATTACGGGTAATCTGCAAGACGGTGATGTGACCGATGACAATAAACCTACCTTTAGCGGTAAAGCTGAGGCGGGAAGTACGGTCAACATCCTTGATGGCGGCAAAGTCATTGGCAGCACCACGGTTGACAGCAATGGCAACTGGGACTGGACGCCAGGTACGGCATTGGCGGATGGCGATCACGCCTTTACGACAACCGTTACGGATAAAGCGGGTAACACCAGCGCACCAACAGGTGTGGTGAACATCACGGTTGATACGCAGGGGTCTACGGTTGCTCTGTCAATCGATGGCTATCACGACGATGTGGGTACGAATACCGGCCTGATCCTGGGCAGCGGTACCAGCACTGACGATACGTCCCCGATCCTGCAGGGTAGCTGGAGCGGCGATCTTGAAACCACAGAGTCTATCCGTGTTTATCAGGATGGCATTCTGCTCGGCCTGGCCGTGCTGGATCGCGCTAACCATACCTGGACGATGGCCGTAAATGGGTTGGTCAATGCCAATACCTACAAGTTCACTGTTGTGGCAGTGGACGCGGCGGGCAACGAATCAGCGCCTTCTGCTGAGTTCGCGCTGACCATCGATCAGGACGCGCCGACTCAGACCGTGAGCATCACCAGCTACACCGATGATGTGGGTCTGGTAACGGGTAACATGCCGGGCAATACCTCGACGGATGACCGTCAGCCTGTCCTGAACGGTAAGGTAACGGGCACGCCGCTGGAAGCCGGTGATGAAGTTCGCATCTATGATGTGAGCAGCAACACCATGCTGGGCACCGCGACGGTTAACTCTGATGGCACCTGGAGCTTCGAGCTGCCGCCGCTGGATGACAACATGACCCACACCTTCCGTGCGGTTGTGGCGGATAACGTCGGCAACGAAGGGACGCCGTCCAGTGACTTTGCGATCACTGTCGACCTGAATCTCCTCGTGAATAAGCAGGATACGCTGGACACAACGCCAATCGTTTCTGGCTCTACGGGCTTTGAGATCCAGCAGGGTGAATACGTTGAAGTCACCGTAAACGGTAAGACCTACAGCTCCCAGAACGGGCAGGTTGTGGTCGATATGCGTAACAACACCTGGTATGTACAAATCCCGGATGCTGATGCGCTGAACGTGGGGACATATGACGTTAAGGCTGTGCTGTTCGACGCTGCAGGTGTGCAGATCGCGGCGGATGATTCGTCGAATGAACTGGTCGTTTCTCCAACACCGAAGGTAAGTGTCGGTGCAGGTGGCGGCGATCCGGATCAGAAAGCGACTTCCGTAACCCTGAGTGAAGACGGCGTATGGCGTATTCACTCTAACCAGACCATGCTGGATTCGACGGCAACGTCGTCGTCTTCTCTGGGCGATTTCTCTACAACCCGCTTGCAGAGTAACTCCGGCACGGGCTACAGCTCGAACAACTATGTGCAGAACGCCACATTCATCGACTATAACCGCGATGGCATGATGGATCTGTTTACCGTTGACAGTAACTATGACGACGGCCAGCAGATGTTCTACTACAACGGTTTGACCTATACCGCCTATCAGGTAGGGGCTTTCACCAACGCTCCGCAGTCTGGCGAGTTTGCAGGTGATGCGAACACGGACGACAGTGCGAACACCTGGAGCTGGTACGGCGGTATTGTTGCTATCGATAAGAACGGTGACGGTTACGTTGATATGATCAACGGCGACCAGACGCCTAACGACAGTGCTATCCGCGGTGGCTATGGTTCGCAAATCGTACTGAACAACGATGGTACCGTTGTCGGTATGAGCAAAGACGGGACCTTCGCGACCGACTATGCGGCAGATTCTGGCTACGATCCAATTGGTCTGGATCAGTCGCAACCGGATATGGAACTGTCCGGCGTGGACATCAACAACGACGGTATCGTTGACTTTGTGATGCACAGTCAAAACATCGTTTCGGATGGTTCGCGTATCGATGCCAACGGTGCGACCGACAGTTCGGCTGCGCGCAGTACTAACCAGGCGCGTCTGGTCGTGGTTAACGGTACCAACAACGGCAACTGGAAGGTCACGCAGATTGTTGACAACGTCTTCCAGCGTGGTTCCGACAGTGACCCGGATATCGGTAACGGTGTGGCCATGACCTGGGGTGATTACAACGGCGATGGTTATCTGGATCTGTTCCTGGGCCGAGGAAGCGAAAGCACAACCTCCGATTCGAGTGCGGGCAACAACGCCGGGGAATATGCCAGCCGTATTCACTTCAACGATGGCAACGGCAAGTTACTGTCCGATGATGGAGACAATAACGGTATCGGCAACCCGACGGGTATGTATACCTTCAACGATACGTTGGCGGGTGGTGCCTCTCTGGCGCTGGACTGGAACCACGACGGTAAGATGGACGTCATCGAGCTGCCGGGTATGGAGTCTTCCTCTGGCGGTATCAACGATGCGGCGGCGACAGGGCCAATCAACCTGTATACCAACACCTCGGTGAACGGTAACACGAGCTTCACGACCTCCAACCTGTTAACGCAGGTGGGTAAGAGCACCATCGGTGGTTCGTCTACAGCTCAGCAGGTGACTGGCGCAATCGCGATTGACGTCGACTGGGATGGCGATCGCGATCTGCTGGCCTTTACCAGCGGTGGCACGACAACCTACATCGAGAACAAGAACGAGGTGGCGCACGGTACGTCGATTCATCTGCGTATTCTTGACGAAGGCGGCATCAACACCCTGTTCGGTAACACCGTACAGCTGATTGATGAAGCGACTGGTCAGGTGGTTTCCACCCAGATCATCAACGCCCAGTCAGGTAACCAGACGAACGACAGTACCGCTATCGTGGACTTCTACAATCTGGATGCGACCAAGTCGTACAGCGCGGTCATTCTGCGTTCTACGGGGGGAGCCGTATCTAACGTTGGTGGGGTTGCTACGGTAGACGGCAAGGCCGTTCAGAACGTGAACAAGGCCTGGGGCGGCCTGACCGCGGCGGAAGGTAACCACGCGTATGTGCTGACGACCGAGTCAGAAAATAACGTGGCAAACGCCAGCGCATCGGGTGGCACCAATACCACAGGTATCGTGGGAACGGGTTATAACGACACCTTCTTCGCAACGTTGGGCAATGACCTCTACAACGGGGCAGGTGGTACAGAAACCGTTTCCGGCGTGAAGTCGTGGAACAATACCGGTGGCCTGGACATTGTTGACTACAAACTGGCGGGAAGCACGCCTCTGAATATCGATCTGAATAAGACCGGTATGCAGAACACGGGCTTCGGTAGCGCACAGTTTGTGAATGTCGAAG
>NZ_JAMJFW010000091.1:0-6407 GCF_023544405.1 Enterobacter cloacae complex sp. OE43NF | reverse complement strand
CCAGCCTGAGAGAAAAGCAGTCACGAATTACCCTGAACTGAATCTGATCGATGTCTCCGGTGACTGGCGGACTTTAGAGCCACGTCTTATGTATCGCATCCGTGAACTGCCGGTGCTCCAGGATGAGGCCCACAGGGCAATTGCATATGCCGCCGAATACTCCGACCCTCCTTGGCATAAGGACTATTTCAGGGAACGGCAGTATCAGTTCACGCGCTTGGGCATCAACGCTGTCATTCTTGCCGTCCGTCTGCGCAAGGCAACCGGGATGCCCGAAACACGTCTTACAGGTCATGATGAATGGTCTGCAGTTTCCGTGTTTCGTAAAGTCTGGAGACGCGAAAGAGCCCTGCGCGCTGCTGAAGCTACCCGCAACAGGGAGTGGAATCAAGTAGTGATACCTGATGGAATGTCAAACCAATGAGCGGCCTCTTATCATATTCTCACCCGCAGCAGCCGGCGCAAATGCCGGTGGCCATTGACTATCCCGCCGCGCTGGCCCTGCGCCAGATGGCGCTCGTTCAAGATGAACTACCGAAATACCTGCTGGCACCGGAAGTCAGCGCCCTGCTCCATTATGTGCCCGATTTGCACCGCAAGATGCTGCTGGCAACCCTCTGGAACACCGGCGCACGTATCAACGAGGCGCTGGCGCTGACCCGGGGGGATTTTTCGCTGTCCCCACCGTATCCGTTCGTGCAGTTGGCCACGCTCAAACAACGAGCGGAGAAATCGGCCAGAACAGCAGGCCGTGCCCCAGCAGGCAGTCAGGCCCACCGTCTGGTGCCCCTCTCCGATCACCAGTACGTCAGCCAGCTGCAGATGATGGTGGCCACCCTGAAAATTCCCCTCGAAAGACGAAACAAACGCACCGGCAGAATGGAGAAGGCGCGTATCTGGGAGATCACAGACCGTACCGTCCGCACCTGGCTTAGCGAAGCGGTGGAAGCCGCAGCGGCCGACGGGGTGACGTTCTCAGTACCGGTGACCCCCCATACGTTCCGTCACTCCTACGCGATGCACATGCTGTATGCCGGCATACCACTGAAGGTTTTGCAGAGCCTGATGGGCCACAAATCGATTAGCTCGACGGAAGTCTATACGAAGGTGTTTGCACTTGATGTTGCTGCGCGGCATCGAGTTCAGTTTCAGATGCCCGAAGCGGATGCGGTAGCCATGCTGAAAGGGAATATTTAAGTACTTAGGAGAATGATGCTGGCGAACGTCATGCTCGCCGGTGAGGTCTGTCAGAAGTTATCTGGACCAGCTGACGGGAATATCTGCTCTGTATTCCTCATACTGCTCATAGATCGCATGCTGAAGCATCGTAATACGTTCTGACAACCTGTTGGCGTCCGACATATGCCGCCATTCCCCCTCAATAGTGGTTTTCTGTCCATCCGGGAGATTGAGCGTGATCAATACCTTTGTATCACGAATAATCACCCCGTCAGTGAAAGAATTAAGACCACTCCTTACGGTATTATCTATCTGTATAGTTTCAAGTTTCATCTTGTTACCTCCTGTTGACCGGATCCCAAGCATAGATATCTGAATTCAAGTTGCCTAGTGAAATGTCTGGATATGCCGCATTTTTCCCCTTATACAGCGAAGCTGGCCAAAGGCCAGCCCGCATGGATTTATCGCTTTTGCCAGTAGATCAGCATGGCAAGGAACAGGATTGTTGCCCCCTGAGAAGCTGTCAGGAAAGTTTCTAGCAATGACATCATCGTAAAACTCCGCATTATTAATTTTAGGTGTGTGACTCAGGGGCCTTAGTCCCCCTTTTACAGGAAGTAGTGTTCTGTCACGACGGGAGCCAGGGTTAATAAAAACGATTCGAATATGTCTGCAGGGACGATAGAAATCTTCGTGCGGGTTGTCTCGCTGTAGCGGGCTCTGGAGAGCGACTCGGGGAGGAGTAGTATCTTCCGCCCACGGATATGATCGAGCCAGCAGTGCTCGCCGCAGCCGAGCGACAGGGCGAAGCCCCGAGTGAGCGAGGAAGCACCATGGAACAAAACTTATAAATTCTGCTTACGCTAAATGCCTGAAAAATCACCTCCCTCTCGGGGTTATCCACTTATCCACGGGCATATTTTTATAAAGTATTTTTTTATTCTTTTTCTATATTTTACACCTTTTAGGGAGCCTGAAAGCCGCGTACAGTGCGGCCTGAGAGGGGGCCTGTATGGGCAACTGGTAAACATAATATGGGAAATTAATCACGTATCCGTGGGTTTTGTGTCAACAAGCTATGGGATACGCATCAACAAGCTATGGGAAAGAGGTCAAGTTCAGTTCTCAATTATCCACTTGTGGATAAAGTGCAGATTTTTCCGGTGGATAACTATCGCGATAGCTTGCAATTTCTGTTTTCACTGTCATTATGGGTGGGTAAAAATTTACCCATAGGCATTGAAATGGATACTCAAGCACTCTTGCCAGCTACTAAAACGTTTAAAAAACGCGCCAGTATAAAGCAATCTAACGAATTGACCGAAGCTGCATATTACCTGCCTCTTCAGGCAAAACGTGTGCTGTGGTTATGCCTCATGCAGGCCTATTTTAATGACAACCAGGAAGATGACTCTGACGTATTGCCGCTCTTCAAAATCAGCGTTTCCGATTACGTCAAATACTTCAATGTCGCTACGTCTGTCGCCAGTCGTGATGTGAAGGCTGGGGTAAATGCTCTGGGCGAATCAACGGTTACCTTTTATCCAAAAGAAGGTGAGTTTGAAGAAGTTAAACGTCCGTGGCTGGCTGAAGCAGGAATGAAGCGAGGTCGGGGTTCCTGGCAGATTGAATTTAACTACAAGGTCATGCCATTCCTTGTCGGCTTAACCTCCCAGTTCACTACCTATTCTCTCTATGACTGTGGCCAGCTTAATAGTGTTCGTGTCATCCGCCTTTATGAAAGCCTGTGTCAGTTCCGGAGCACTGGTGTCTGGATCACCACACATGACTGGTTATGTGAAAGGTTTATGCTCCCTGCCTCGCAGAAAAACAATATTGCTGAAATGAAGCGTACCTTCCTGGAACCTGCTCTGAAGAAAATTAATGAGAAGACGCCATTAAAGGTAACATATACCACTGAAGAAGATGGTCGCTTGCTGTTTAATTTTCTTGATAAAAAACAATAGCCTGTATTTTTTATTTCCTCCCCCTTAGTTTGTTGCTGACATATGGGGGGATACTAAAATTGCTGTATTTCCCATAGTGCTTGCCTAACTTGACCTGTTTCCCGCAATCCCGGCTGTCCGCGTAGTTGACCTGTTTCCCACAGTCCCGGATGTCTGTAAAGTTGACCTGTTTTCCACAGTCCTGGCCGTCCGCGGAGTTGACCTGTTTCCCACAGTCCTGGCCGTCCGCGGAGTTGACCTGTTTCCCACAGTCCCGGACGTCTGCAAAGTTGACCTGTTTCCCACAGTCCCGGACGTCTGCAAAGTTGACCTGTTTCCCACAGTCCGGGCCGTCTGCAAAGTTGACCTGTTTCCCACAGTCCGGGCCGTCCGCGGAGTTGACTTGTTTCCCACACTCCCGGCCATCCGTGAAGTTGACCTGTTTCCCATAGTCCGGGCCGTCCGTGAAGTTGACCTGTTTCCCATAGTCCGGGCCGTCCGCGAAGTTGACCTGTTTCCCATAGTCCTGAGCGTCCATAAAGTTGACCTGTTTCCCACAGAGGATGGAAAACTCTTCTTGTGCTGAGCGTAAGAGCTATCTGCCGGAACGGTTCCTCTTCGCTTCCTCGCCAGTTCGCTCGCTACGCTCGGTTACATGGCTGCGGCGAGCGCTGATACCTTTCTCTATACCCTTTTGTACGACTTGTTGTGTGATGGTCATAAGTGCGTCTGCGTGTTGCGGCACTGTGATTGAGTGGCACGCCCGTCGAACTTCTCCCCCCTCCTGTTGAGAGCGAAATCAAAACAATATGATTTTTTGCTTGCAACATGACTCTTTTTGTTCAAAATGACAAAAAACGTCATGAGGTGATAAATGAACAATATTGAGCAGTTACGGAAAGTTGCTACACGTGCAGGTAAGCTTCTGACATCTTTGAGCGAGAGTATCCGCCAGCAAAAAGAGGAATTGAAGCTTACCGAGTTCTATCAGGAATACAGCAAAGCCGCTCTGTATAAGCTGCCTAAGCTCAGTAAAGGCAGTGTTGAGTATGCTGTGGCCGAAATGGAAGCCGGTGGCTACATTTTCAAAAAGAAACCTTCTGGTAATACGATGAAATACGCGATGACGATTCAGAATGTCATCGATCTGTATAACCACCGTAAAGTACCCAAGTACAGGGATCGCTTTGATAAAGCCTTTACGATTTTTGTATGTAATCTTAAAGGTGGTGGTTCCAAGACAGTTTCTACCGCTTCATTATCACATGCTTTTCGAGCTCATCCTCAGCTTCTGTTCGAAGACCTACGTATTCTGGCCATCGATTTCGATCCGCAGGCATCTCTGACAATGTTCCTGAGCCATGAAAATTCAGTGGGCCTGGTTGAAAATACGGCTGCTCAGGCCATGCTCCAGAACGTGTCTCGTGAAGAATTACTTTCCGATTTTATAGTACCGTCTATTATCCCTGGTGTTGATGTAATCCCCGCTTCCATTGACGATGCATTCCTTGCTGAAGGCTGGAAGGGATTGTGTGAAGAACATCTTCCAGGGAAAAATATTCATGCTGTGCTTAAAGATAACATTATCGATAAGCTCCAGCATGACTACGACTTTATTTTCCTTGATAGTGGTCCTCACCTTGATGCGTTCCTGAAAAACTGTATTGGGGCGGCAGACCTGATGTTGACCCCTCTTCCACCGGCTACGGTTGATTTTCATTCTTCCCTGAAGTTTGTGGCCAGCCTCCCTGCCCTCATAGATTCCATTGAAATGGATGGGCACACCTGCAATCTCATCGGTAATGTCGGCTTCATGTCCAAGATCCTGAACAAGTCTGATCACAAAATTTGCCATAGTCAGGCCAAAGAGGTTTTCGGTGCCGATATGCTAGACATGGTTCTGCCGAGACTGGATGGTTTCGAACGCTGTGGGGAGACTTTTGACACAGTTATTTCAGCAAATCCAGCAACCTATGATGGAAGTACAGAGGCACTAAAAAGCGCAAAATCAGCAGCGGAAGACTTTGCGAAGGCAGTCTTTGATCGCATCGAGTTCATTCGTACTAACGGAGGTATGTGATGTCGAATGAGAAAAGAAAAACCATCGGCAGACAGTTAAATACCCAGGCGTCAATTGCGGAAATGACGGACACCGGTAGAAGCCAGGTATTTACCTTAAAAACCGGCAGGAAGGTAACGTTCAGGTTTGTTCGGGTGCCTGCATCTGAAGTTGAAAGTAAGACCTTCGTAAACCAGGAAAACAACGGAAGAGATCAACTGGCACTGACCAGGGAGTCCCTGAAATCCATTATCCAGACGATTAAGTTTCAGCAGTTCTTTCCCTGTATTGGTATTAAGCAAAGTGAAAGGATTGAGATACTGGATGGTTCAAGACGGCGAGCCTCAGCAATTTTTGTCCGTTCAGGCCTTGATGTAATGGTTACCGAAGAGCATTTATCAGCTGATGAAGCTCGCCAACTGGCTAAAGATATCCAGACAGCTAAAGAACATAATCTTCGGGAGATTGGCCTGAGATTGATCGCTCTTAAAGAGTCCGGATTTAATCAAAAGGAAATTGCTGAACTGGAGGGGTTATCTCAAGCTAAAGTTACCAGGGCGCTGCAGGCGGCGGCCGTACCGCAAGACTTGATTTCTCTGTTCCCGGTTCAGTCGGAGCTATCGTTTAGTGACTATAAACTTCTTTTAGAAGTTAATGAAAAACTCAGTGAAAAGGGATTAACGCCTGAAGAACTCATTCAGTCTGTATCAGCTCAGCTCGATGCAATTTTGAGTGAAGGCGAGCGACCAGAAGACGAACAGAAAGCCAGTATACTGAAGCTGATTTCTCAGGCATCTCAGGCATTGATAGATCCATCTCCCAAGGAAAAGTCAGTGGTTTCCCCACTCTGGTCTTTTGAAGAAAAGGACAAGTTCGCGCGTAAGCGTGTGAAAGGGCGTACGCTGACTTATGAGTTTAGCCGTATGTCAAAAGTGATTCAGGATGAACTGGACAAGGCTATCAACGAGGTCCTTGACAGAAATTTGAGTCAATAATTTCGCCATGGCGATTTCACATCTAACTTATTGTAATTAGGCAGTTTAGGCTGAGAATTTCAAGGTGAAATCGCCAAAGTTTTACGCCAGTTTCGCTGCAGGAATATCTGACCATCGTGTCGTATAAGCAGGAGAAAGCATCTCCCGTTTCATTTGCCATTCCGGGGCAATACCCCGCCCCGCAAACCATACTTTACCCAGCCCTGAGTTGTTGATCCCGTCCAGAAC
>NZ_JAMJFW010000090.1:0-6479 GCF_023544405.1 Enterobacter cloacae complex sp. OE43NF | reverse complement strand
CCCCAGTCTTCTGCCGCTGCGTAATCTTCGGGGGACAGGTGAAAATGTTCAGTCGGCTCTGCTGCGAGATTACGACAGGGAAAATAGCGCTCAACCCGGCTTTTCTGTGCCACCACGCCGCAGCACTCGCGCGGATATTCCGCTGCAGCGTGTGCCATGATGGCATCAATGGTTTTCTGGCGCATATCAGCTCCTGATAAGAGATGTACCCGGGAAACCGCCGAACGGCAGCTCGTTGCTGTCTCCGTGCCGGAGCTTGCAGGCCGTCAGCGTGCCGTTGCAGACATCCAGCGAGGGATCGTCAACCGGATTATTGTTTTTGTCGAAATAGCGCGTTCCGGCATAGTCGCAGCCGTCGCCGGTCCGGTACTTGTTCCGGATGCACCAGCTGCATAACGAATGCAACTGCCGCGTGGGTATCATCTGGCCCTGTAAATCCATCGGACTGGAAAGCGTAAATTCGACAACTTCATCCGTCTCGGTGCTTCTGGCATCGATATAAAAGACCTTCAGCTTTTCCTGTGACGGGTCTGCAGTGGGATTGCCCTGCGGAAAATTTCTGGCGTCCAGATACTGTGCCAGCGTGTCGTGGATACTCACTTTCGCCTGCAGCAGATCGTCATACGCCAGACAGAGCGCTGAGATCGAACTGTCCAGGTTCGCCACTCTCAGTTTTGGCTGTGGACTGGTACCGTCCGTGGTCGCTTCAATACCCTCAACCTGACACGGCCAGGCTTTATACTCCTCCCCCTGCCACCAGATGGACTTCGCCGGAAGTTTATTCTCATCCCCACCTGCAGCCTCAATCTCTTCCGGGGTGTGTGCGATATTGTGTGCGTGGAAGCGGAGTACATCTGACATACCGAACGCTGTGCCATCGACAGAAAAAAGCCGGACTTCATTGCCCGGCTCGAGTTTTTGATAATCAGCATTAAGACTCATGGTGCAAATGCCTGTTCAAACGTTGCGGTTACGGTTATCACTTTTACGTTTTTAACCACCTTTTTGAGCGTGTCAGCCTCGACACGCCACAGCGCGGAATCGCCGAAAGGCGGAGTGAAAATAAACGACTTCACTTTATGCCGCCGAAGGAAAGCGTGAATTTCATTCGCTGTAGTTGGATCCCCTGAAAAAGAATATTCATAGGTGCGAATCTCATCATTCAGGCCGGAGCCGCTCACCTGTGCGTACCCGTCGCCGAACTGGACCTTCCTGACTGTGTCTTTGCTTCCCTCGGTGGGCTGGCTGGAAACCTTAATGCCCCAGGGGAATGTTTCTATCGTCATAA
Source organism: Enterobacter cloacae complex sp. OE43NF (assembly GCF_023544405.1). Taxonomy (NCBI): domain Bacteria; kingdom Pseudomonadati; phylum Pseudomonadota; class Gammaproteobacteria; order Enterobacterales; family Enterobacteriaceae; genus Enterobacter; species Enterobacter cloacae complex sp. OE43NF. The sequence continues at coordinate 5,191 of NZ_JAMJFW010000090.1, read as the reverse complement.
CTGTTACCTGCGATTGGTCGCATTCCAGATAAGCCCACCGGGCTGGATTGCCCTGGCGATACCCTCGTTGACAGATTTGTTAATCACCTGCTGATACGCCTTACCCAGCCTGTCTCCGTCGTTTTGCTGCTGTGCGTTACCGGAAGCATTCTCGACCGTCACCGGGGCATATACACTGACACCGAAAGGTGCTGCAGCCGGGCCTGTACCACCACCCCCGACATACCCTCCCGTTGCATAGCCTTTCATCATCCGGTAAAGATTGCCGACGCCGATCCGGCTGGTAGCCTCTTTGGTGAAAACAAACTCACCACGGTGAACGACACCTGCTGGCTCATATTTCCCGCCTGAACCGGTATAACCGCCACCTGCAAATCCCAGCGCGGTTGATGCTGAATCCACTAAGCCTACCATCGCCTGTTTCAGCAGGATCTGTGTCAGCATGGAGAGCGTGGAGCGGGTGAAGTCAGCCCAGTCAGCCTTACCGCGCGTCAGCATGTCAGCCATATTTTGCCCGATTCCATCAAACGTACTGGTAGCAGCCGACTTCATCTGGCCATAAGCATCTGAAGCAGAATCAACATAATCTGCCCATGCGGATTTGGCCCCGGATTGCCAGTCGTCCCGCAGCTTATCCTGCTCGGCGTAATACGCCTGCAGCGCCTGCAACTCATTCTGATAACCAGCGTCGTTCTCCGAACCGCCACCATTTTTCCACCCCTGAAGAAGCTGGGCCTCCTCGTTGCGGCGTTGTGCTGCACGACTGCTCATTCCAGCACTTTCCGCTAGGGCCCTGGTTTTCTCGCCGATCTGCGTGACGTATTTTTGGGACGTATCCTGCAGGCGGTTAAGCCGCTCCTGCGCCACTATCTGATCGCCAAGCTTCGCGTTCAGCTCTGCACGGGAAAGCACCTCGCTTTTACTGGCCAGCAGGGATTTTTCCTCAGCAGAAAGCGTCCGGGTCTTCGCGGCCTCTTCCAGAACTGTAAACCGGGACTGTTGACGCCACAGCTCCTGACGCTGCTGACTGATGGTGTCATTTATCCCCTTATGCTCCTGCAGGGTGCGCAACTGTGCCTGCAGCTCCAGCGTCTGGGCGCTGGCCGTATCGGTTGCACGGGCACCTGCGGGGGTTCTGATTGCCGGGGTCTTCTTCGGCTTTTTAAGGGTGTCTTCGTACTCTTTTTTCGCGGCAGCCAGGTTGATGTTGTAGTCAGCCTGGAGGATCCGCCCCTCTTTCAGCGCCTTGTTGAGCTCGCTCTGCCTGGCCGTGTATTTCTCCAGTGCCGTCTGCGTTTTGGCATAGTTTGTCTGAGCCTGCGCAGCATACTTCTGGCGATCTGATTCCGCTGCCGCTTCGCGCGATGCATTCTCTTCATTCGCCCTGGCAATTCCCGCCTGCTGCTGCGCCATGTCCAGCGCCAGCCTGGCCGTTTCGCGGTCATTCCAGAATCGGGCACGGGCCTCATCATTGACATATCGGTCACCTTTACGCAGGTTCCAGATTTCATCGGCTTTTTTGAACGCGGCTTCGGCTTTTGCCACCATCTCCTGCGCGGTGTCAGGTCGGCCAATATCGAGGGCTGCATCCCACATCGACTTGAAGGCGCGCTTCAGGGAGTCCGCTGAAGATTCAATCGTCCCCATATTGTCGCGGATGGCTTTGGTCTGATCGTTGAATCCGGCTGTAGCAGCCTCGTTAGCCGCCTGCAGTGCGCCAGCCTCATCACCGGCACGCTGCAGCTGCGCCACATGGGCAATCTGTTCAGCGGTAACGTTATGGAACTGCTGGGCCATCGCGATCAGGCCCGATGTCGGGTCAGTTGCGAGCTTGCCATAGGCTGCTGCGACCTTTTCCACCGGCACGCCGGAGGCATCGGTAAACCGCGCCACCGCCTGGCTCATGTCATCAAAGCGCGAGCCAGCACGCACACCCGCGTTGATAAGTTCGGTCAGCGCTTCACTGGTCTGGTTGAAGGTCAGCCCCGCTGCCTGTCCGTTACGCGCCAGTGCCAGCATGCGGTCAGCGGTCAGTCCGGCTGTGTTCCCCGACAGTACCAGCGTTTTGTTGAAATCAGACAGGGTGGAAGAGCCCTGGTACCAGGCATAGAACAACGCGCCCGTTGCAACGGACAATGCACCAATGCCGACCATCAACGGGGAAATCGTCCCCAGCAACGCCCGGAATGTCGGAATGATCCCGCCAAAGGAGTCCTTAACCTGACCGCCCTGCTGAAGCAGAATCAGCCAGGGGTTCTGCCCACCCGCCAGCTGCGTGGCTACATCGGTAAACTGTGCCGGGAGCATACGCATTGCGGCGTTATACTGACCCACAGAAATACCCGCTTTGCGCGCGGCGTTCTCCTGGCGGCTGAAGGACTGCTGGATACGTAACGCTTCGTCGTTTGCTGCACTGCCGGTCTGTTTTAATTCTTTTTTGACGTAGTTGAGCTGCTCGCTGAATTTCGACGAGTTAACGTCAAGGTTAACGACCAGATCACCTACTGCCGTCTGGGCCATAGCGCACGCCTCCTGAAATACCTGCAGCCTTCGCCATCAGCGTATTGTCATCCGGTTCATCAATGTCGATGGGTTCCGGTGCAGTATTAAGAATGCTGAAACTGTCCGGGGTTAACTCCGGATCGGCAAAAAACAGGGTTGAGATGGTGTAGAGCAAGCCGGAGAAGTGTGCGTCCAGCTGCGCATCATGAAAGTAATTGTCCTGATAGAAGATTTTCCAGTCGCCGTACTCCGTTGAGGACATGCCAGCAAGCATGGCACGCCAGTTCGGGCGACCGAACTCACGCGCCAGTTTCATGGCAAATTTCAGCTCACTGGCGAGGGCTTTTCCGCAGTAACGGGTTCAGCGGGTTTATAACCTTCTTCGGCGGACGCTGCCTGGTCATCAGTTACCGGCGCAATCATCCCGGACAGGAGCTTCACCTTATATTCCGCTTCGGCAACCAGTTCGGTCGGCCATGACTGCATGACCTCATCCTGAATCTTTGCCACTTCCGCCGCCGCATTTTCTCCCTGGGAGCCTTTCAGTTCGTGGCCGTGCCAGAGCGACATCGCCACGAGGAACGCCCCACTTTTTACGGTGAGGGTGATGGCCGCCTGGAAATCGCCGGCTTCAACTGCCTCCAGCTGCTTCAGGTATTCGAGGTATTCAATACGCTGAAGCGCCGAAAGCTGGAACAATGTGACGCTGCTGCCGTTACTTTCCAGCAGTTCGCTCTTTAGAAACATATTTACTCCGGGTCGGAACGGGGCTCACGCCCCGGTTATCAGGAAACAGTGACTTTGCAGATCGCCACAAAGTTACCGTCATTGCTCATAACGATGATTTCTACGGTGCCCGCCGCCACGCCGGTGACAGTCAGGGTATTGCCGTTAACGGTGACCGTTGCTTTTGAAGGATCAGAGCTGGCTACGCGGAAGGATTTATCTGACGCACTGGCCGGAAGGACTGAAACCACCAGTTGCGTTGTGGCTGCGACCGCTACAGCTGCAGTGGATTTATCCAGACTGATCCCCGTGACAGCAATCGGCGCGGTACCGCTGTCCTCTGCCAGCGATGGTTTGCCGTTGTTTGTGATTTTGGCCGTGCGGGTCATGACCTCTTTGGACGTAATGGTTTTACCGAGGCTGCTCACCCAGCCCTTAAACACATCGACAACCCCATTCGGATATTTGATTTTATATCCCCTCACGGTGCCCTCATCGAACCAGTTCACCAGGTCCTGCTGCCCGGAGTCTCCCGGCATCCACGCGAGTGTCAGGTTGGTTTCACCGGCTGATTTCTGCCCCTGCATCGTTGATGTCCAGTCGGCATTCTCATCATCGATGTAGGTGTCATCTTCAGATTCAGCCGTCAGTTCACCGGGCTGCAGGTCTTTAATCTTTGCGAGGCGCAACCAGTCAACGTCTGAAAGCGGATTGGCATAGGGGTCACCGGTTCCGGTGTAAACCCAGAGAGTGGTACCGGCACCTTTTGTTGGCGCCAGCGGGTTTGGTGTGGCCATAGGATCCTCACATTACATAGCTGATTGAATAACTGAGATCGGCTGACCCCCACATCATCACTTCCTCATCTCGCTGATAGTCATAGCCATTTGCATTCATCAGTTCGATTAGGGGCAGCAATTCTGGGATATCAGCCAGAGCGGGGTACACTTTTTCTTCCATCCAGGCATCCAGAGCTGAATCGGTCTCTTTTGCCTTCAAAAAGACCTCGATATGCAGCAGTGCAGTCCACATATCTTCATCCACGCTATCTTCTGAAGCTCTCGCGTCTGTCAGATAGACGGCTACAGCAGGCAAATCTTCTTCTTCCAGAAATCCCGGACGGCCGTCGAACCAGGTTATTTGCTCTGTAATACTGCGTTTCAGGGCCGTCAGAACGGCGGCCCGTATCTGCGGGTGTTTCATCGTTTGAGTATCAACCTCAGTTGGTTTTGCAGGTTCTGGCGCATAACTGCTGGCATGTTTTCGTCCATCAGCCGGGGTAGCTCCGCACGGAAGGCCTCTGTAAGGGGAACAGCCAGTGGAATGCTGACCACTTCAATGGGGTAGCGGTTCTTGGTGGTGCGTCGCAGCACATGCCATCGACCATTTGCCAGTTGCTGGATAAAAGCGCCTGGAAAACGAAACGGGCCTATTCTGAGCACACTGTTTGCACCCGACTTATCCCGTTTTCTGCGGGACAGACGAACACTGGCGGGACCGAGTTTTATGGCGGGGAGATTTCCCCGGTTCACCCGAATAAGTGCGCGTGGTTTACTGACGGTAGCCCGCCGTAACCGGGCACGTTGCTTAACCAGTTTTCGAGGTACACGCGTCGATTTTGAAACGACAGAAACGCTTCGGTTGATGGCCTGCCCGGCAATACGGTTAACCGACTGGGCAGAGGCACGTGGTACGGCCGTTTTGCTGATGCTGTTGAGGTTTGCGATAGCCTGCTCGAGGCCTTTGATCGACATAGCCCCTCCTACTCAATGAAGATACGAGGTTTCCCGTTAAACAGTTCATGACGTGTGACGGTCCAGTTTTTGCCTTCCCAAACCACTTCATCGTTTCGCCGCGGGGTATATTCTCCACTGAATACCACCAGAGACCGTAAATTCCCTGATAACGGCCCCATCTCTTCAAGCAACTCAGCAGAGATAACGTCGTATGTGATTCCGTTAAT
>NZ_JAMJFW010000009.1:0-115697 GCF_023544405.1 Enterobacter cloacae complex sp. OE43NF | reverse complement strand
CGTCAGCTTTTCGTTCTTGCTTCTCTCCGGCAACGTCATAACCCAATGCGACACGTGCAGAGAGTTCTTTGGCGGTCTCTCGCGCTTTTGCTAGTGAGAGTTCGGCATAGGAACCGATACCCATTACCCGCTGTTTTCCAGAGAAACGATAGCGAAAACGCCAGAATGGAGCAGCATATTTCTTCGGAAAACAGAGAGATAAACCATTGCCATCTGACCTTGCTTCGAAGCGTTCGTCAGCTCTGATCCATGCCTTGATTTGTATGTCTGTCATTTTTGCCATATATGACTCTGCTTATGTGCTGTGTGTACATAATCATGATGCCATAAAAGTCACTATGTACATAGTTAAGTACACGCTAAACATGCGCTGTAGTGATACATTATGAGACAAAGTGATAAAGACATAGCCCGTTAATACGGGCTATTAGAGGTGTTTTCAACTTGGGTGAGACAAGGTGAGATTGTCTGAGATATTACTCAATGTTCTGGATCTGCTCGCGCATCTGCTCAATCAGTACCTTGAGCTCAATGGCGGAATTCGTTACGTCGGCATTGATTGATTTAGACGCCAGGGTATTCGACTCGCGGTTGAATTCCTGCATCATAAAGTCGAGACGACGACCAACGGCTTCTTTCTTCTTCAGAATGTTGTAGGTCTCTTTAACGTGTGCTTCCAGACGGTCCAGCTCTTCGGCAACGTCAACGCGCTGCGCCATCAGCACCAGCTCTTGTTCCAGACGGTTATTTTCCAGCTGAACTTCCGCTTCTTCCAGTTTGGCTACCAGACGCTCGCGCTGCCACTGCAGCACTTCCGGCATATGGGTACGTACTTTTGCCACTTCGGCGCTGACGCCTTCAAGGCGCTGTTCAATCATCGCTTTCAGCGCCTGGCCTTCGGTTTCGCGAGCAACGATAAAGTCATCCAGCGTGCTGTCGAGGGCGGCAAGGATTTCAGCGGCAATTGCATCCAGATCCTGCTCTCCGGCAGCCATGACGCCAGGCCAGCGCAGAATATCAACCGGATTAATTTCGCCTTCGTCGCTTTGCATTTTGACCCAGTTCGCCGCATTGACGAGCTGTTTTGCCAGTTTTTCGTTGAGGATCAGTTCGCCCTGCGCGCTGGCATCCGGCTCAAAACGCAGGTTACATTCCACTTTGCCGCGCGTCAGACGCGTACGGATACGCTCACGCACCACAGGCTCAAGGCTGCGGAACTGCTCCGGCATACGGAAATAGGTTTCCAGATAGCGCTGGTTTACCGAACGCATTTCCCAGGTAGCGCTACCCCAGCTACCCTTGATTTCACGCCGGGCGTAGGCGGTCATACTGCGGATCATAGATATTCCCGTTTTTAAAGGAGAGATGGGGGGATTATAGCTTTCAGGGGCTTCTCAGGATAGGAATAAGCGTCCTTTATCCGTATAATGCGCAGCCACATTCGTTTCAAGCCGGAGAATTCATCATGCGTCCAGCAGGTCGTAGCGCCAAACAGGTGCGTCCCGTCACCCTGACCCGTAACTATACAAAACACGCTGAAGGCTCCGTTCTGGTTGAGTTTGGTGACACTAAAGTGCTGTGCACGGCTTCCATTGAAGAAGGCGTTCCGCGCTTCCTGAAAGGTCAGGGCCAGGGCTGGATCACGGCTGAATACGGCATGCTGCCGCGTGCAACGCATACCCGTAATGCCCGTGAAGCGGCAAAGGGTAAGCAGGGCGGCCGTACCATGGAAATTCAGCGCCTCATCGCGCGTGCGCTGCGCGCCGCTGTTGATCTGAAAACGCTGGGCGAATTCACCATTACTCTGGACTGCGACGTCATTCAGGCTGACGGTGGCACGCGTACCGCATCAATTACCGGTGCCTGTGTGGCGCTGGCGGATGCCCTGAATAAACTGGTTGCGGCCGGTAAGCTGAAAACAAACCCAATGAAAGGGATGGTTGCCGCGGTGTCCGTCGGTATCGTTAACGGTGAAGCGCTTTGCGATCTGGAATACGTAGAAGACTCCGCCGCCGAAACTGACATGAACGTGGTGATGACCGAAGACGGACGTATCATCGAGGTGCAGGGCACCGCAGAAGGCGAACCGTTTACCCACGAAGAACTTCTCACCTTGCTGGCTCTGGCCCGAGGGGGAATTGAATCTATTGTAACGACGCAGAAAGCGGCGTTAGAAAATTGATTTTAAAGGCGACCAATGAGTCGCCTTTTTTGTGCCTGTAAGACAGAAAAGACAAAGGAGCGAATCCATGAAACCGTATCAGCGCCAGTTTATTGAGTTTGCGCTTAACAAGCAGGTCCTCAAGTTTGGCGAGTTTACGCTGAAATCCGGGCGCAAGAGCCCCTATTTCTTCAATGCCGGGCTGTTCAATACCGGGCTCGATCTGGCGCTGTTAGGCCGTTTCTATGCCGAAGCGCTGGTGGATTCAGGGATTGATTTCGACCTGCTGTTTGGCCCGGCCTATAAGGGCATTCCGATTGCGACCACCACCGCGGTTGCGCTGGCAGAACACCATGACCGCGACGTGCCGTACTGCTTTAACCGTAAAGAGGCCAAAACCCACGGTGAAGGTGGCAACCTGGTCGGCAGCCCACTGCAGGGGCGCGTGATGCTGGTGGACGACGTCATCACTGCGGGTACCGCCATTCGCGAATCCATGGAGATTATCCAGGCCAACGGCGCGACGCTGGCTGGCGTGTTGATTTCTCTGGACCGTCAGGAACGGGGTCGTGGTGAAATCTCGGCCATTCAGGAAGTTGAACGTGATTACAGTTGCAAAGTGACGTCAATCATCAACCTGAAAGACCTGATTGCGTATCTGGAAGAGAAGCCAGAGATGGCGGATCATCTGGCTGCGGTGCGGGCATATCGCGAAGAGTTTGGCGTGTAACGGAATTGCCCGGTGACGCGTTGCTTGCCGGGCCTGCGCAATTTGTGGGCCGGATAAGGCGTAGCCGCCATCCGGCAACGACGTTACTGCAACTGCGCCGCCACTAACGGCCAACGGGCGTCGAAATCGTCCGTTGGGCTGTATTTGAACTCACTGCGTACAAAACGGGAGAGCATGCCTTCGCAAAACGCCAGGATCTGGCTTGCCAGCAGCGTTTCATCCGTGCTGTAACCTTCGCCTTCGCGCATTTTCTTCTCACGCAGTACCTGGCGCAGCTGCGCTTCAATACGCTCGAAAAGCTGGTTAATGCGGCCCTGCAGTCTGTCCTGCTCAAACATCAGCGCATGGCCAGTCAGAATACGGGTCAGGCCCGGGTTACGTTCTCCAAATCCCAGAATCAACTGCACAATCAGACGCAGACGCGCGGTGGTGTCTTTTTCGTCTTTCAGAATCAGGTTGATACGCGTGATCAGACTGTCTTCGATAAACTCGATCAGGCTGTCGAACATCCGGGTTTTGCTCGGGAAATGACGGTACAGCGCCGCTTCAGACACGCCTACAGAGGCGGCCAGTTTTGCGGTGGTGATGCGTTGACTGCCATCGCTGGATTCAAGCATCAGAGCCAGAGATTGAAGTATTTCTTCGCGACGGTTCCTTTTCGCGGTTTGTTTTTCTGCCATGTTGCAAAATACCCCTGAAAATAAGCACTTGTCAGGCTGGCATCCACACAGCGACCGCAAACTGGCGTTTGCGGTTTGTTATGACATTATGGCGCTGTGAGATGCGTGTCTGTCGGGCGGTTATTTGCGCCCGGAATGGCCGAAGCCGCCTTCGCCACGGTCGGTGGCATCAAAGTCTGCCACCAGGTTAAATTCTGCCTGCACCACAGGTACAAAGACCATCTGCGCGATACGCTCGCCCGGTTCAATGGTGAAGCTGTCCTGACCCCGGTTCCAGACGGAGACCATCAGCTGGCCCTGGTAGTCAGAGTCGATCAGGCCGACCAGGTTACCCAGCACGACACCATGCTTATGACCCAGGCCTGAACGTGGCAGGATCACCGCCGCCAGTGAAGGGTCAGCAATGTGAATCGCCAGGCCCGTTGGGATCAGGGTAGTCGCACCCGGAGCCAATTCTACGGCGTCATCGAGACAGGCGCGCAGGTCAAGACCGGCAGAGCCGGAGGTGGCATAGGTTGGCAGCGGGAATTGCTCGCCAACACGCGGGTCCAGAATCTTAACGTCGATTTTTTTCATCATAACGGGTAACGATCTCGTCCAGTAATTGTTGGCCCAGGAGTTCCTTGCGCTCAAGCGGTAAGATTTTATCTCCATCCTGCCAGAAAAGGTGCAGTGCGTTGCTGTCGCTGTTAAATCCTTGCGTGGCCAGCGATACGTCATTCGCGCAAATCAAATCGAGGTTTTTGCGGGTACGTTTTTGCCGGGCATATTCTTCCACATTATTTGTTTCTGCGGCAAACCCAACAACGTAAGGACGATGGGTTTTCAGCGCGGCGACACCAGCAACGATATCCGGGTTTTTCACCATTTTTAGTGTTAATTCATCGCCTTGCTTTTTGATTTTGGCATCAGAAATGGTCTCTGCGCGGTAGTCCGCGACGGCAGCACAACCGATAAAAATCTGCTGGTTTTGCGCACGGGCCTGTACCGCGGCCTCCATTTCCAGCGCGGTGGTGACATCAATACGCTGCACAAAAGGCGGCGTAGGTAACGAGACCGGGCCACTGACCAGCGTGACGTTCGCGCCGCGTTTCGCCGCTGCGGCCGCAATCGCAAAGCCCATTTTACCGGAGCTGTGGTTGGTAATGTAACGTACCGGATCCAGCGGCTCGCGCGTTGGGCCGGCTGTAATCATGATGTTGAGATGTTGCAGGTCGTTGACAGGCGAAAAATGGGCCGCGGCCATATCGACAATAGTCAATGGATCAAGCATACGACCTGGTCCGACATCGCCACAGGCCTGGCTCCCGCTGTCCGGCCCCCAGATCAGCAGGCCGCGCGAGGCCAGCGTCTGTAGATTATGCTGGGTCGCGGCATTGCGATACATCTGCTGATTCATGGCCGGCACGACGGCAACAGGGGCGGGCGTAGCCAGACAAATGGTCGAAACCAGATCGTTCGCCATCCCGGCGGCAACGCGGGCAATTAAATCGGCCGTGGCGGGGGCAAGGATAACCAGGTCTGCCCATTTCCCAAGCTCAATATGGCCCATCGCGGCTTCTGCGGCAGGGTCAAGCAGGCTGTCAGATACCGGGTATCCTGAAACGGCCTGCAGGCTCAGAGGAGTGATAAAGGCTTTTCCGCCTTCGGTTATCGCGACCCGTACGTCGGCCCCGCGCTCGCGCAGACGGCGCACCAGTTCCGGCGTTTTATAGGCTGCAATGCCGCCGCTAACGCCAAGAACGATTTTTTTACCGGCCAGGCTCATCATGATTCTTTCCTGTTGGGTTTCACCAGAGAGCGGGCATTTTATCACAATCCCAAAAACGGGGTGATCTTGTCCTTCGGTCACTTTGCGAGGCGTTACGCAAGAACGAGACGCGAGAGTCAGGTACCTGAGTAGCCTATGGCAAGATGGGCAAAAAACAGGGAGAAAAAGCATGGAAGACGAGGATGAACTGCTCTTACCGCGCGAAAAATTGCTGCGCTATGGCGTCACTTTGCTAAAAGATGAGGAACTGCTGGCGCTTTTTTTGCGCACCGGTACGCCGGGCAAAACGGTCTTTACGCTGGCAAAAGATCTGATAGGCCATTTTGGCTCACTCTACGGTTTGATGACGGCGGAACTGGCGGAGTTTGCGCATGTGGAGGGTATCGGTGTGGCGAAATATGCCCAGCTTAAGGGGATTGCCGAACTGGCCCGCCGTTTTCAGTGTGTTCGTATGCAGGAGGAGGACCCGATACTGACTCCTGCGATGACGCGCGAGTTTCTGCAAAGTCAGTTAACCGATATTGAACGCGAGATCTTTATGGTGATCTTTCTCGACAACCGGAACCGGGTGCTCAAGCATAGCCACCTTTTCTCGGGCACGCTAAGCCATGTAGAGGTTCATCCGCGTGAAATTGTGCGCGAAGCAATAAAATTGAATGCAGCCGGCGTGATACTCGCGCATAATCACCCTTCTGGCTGTGCAGAACCAAGCAGAGCTGACAAAGAGATCACCGACCGCATTGTCAAATGCTGTCAATTCATGGACATTCGTGTGCTGGACCATCTGATAATTGGCCGCGGAGAGTACCTTTCTTTTGCAGAACATGGCTGGATTTAGGCTATTTCTCGCGATCCATCGGGATCTTTGTCTGTTCGGGACTTGAGCACACCGCCGAGTCAGCGTATACTACGCCACCTTTGAGAATCTCGGGTTTGGCATTTGGGCCTGGCAATCGAGAGTTCAATAGAACTATGCGATGACCGGGCTGTAAAGCCTGACGAGGCGCCGATACCCCATACGAAGCTCGAGCTAATTTGATTTTTGGAGAATAGACATGTCCCGAGTCTGCCAAGTTACTGGCAAGCGTCCGGTGACCGGTAACAACCGTTCCCACGCACTGAACGCGACTAAACGCCGTTTCCTGCCGAACCTGCACTCTCACCGTTTCTGGGTTGAGAGCGAGAAGCGTTTTGTCACCCTGCGCGTATCTGCTAAAGGTATGCGTGTAATTGATAAGAAAGGCATCGATACAGTTCTGTCCGAACTGCGTGCCCGTGGCGAAAAGTACTAAGTACTTAAAGAGGAAATAAATCATGGCTAAAGGTATTCGCGAGAAAATCAAGCTGGTTTCTTCTGCTGGTACAGGTCACTTCTACACCACCACGAAGAACAAACGTACTAAGCCGGAAAAACTGGAACTGAAAAAATTCGATCCAGTTGTACGCCAGCACGTAATGTACAAAGAAGCTAAAATCAAATAATTTTAGCCGCCTTGTATTGAAAAACCCCGCAACTGCGGGGTTTTTTGCATTCTGCATCTTACTACGGAGGAATCATGCCTGAATTACCTGAGGTGGAGACCAGCCGCCGCGGTATTGAGCCGCATCTGGTCGGCGCGACTATTCTTCATGCTACCGTGCGTAACGGCCGCCTCCGTTGGCCGGTTTCTGATGAGATCCATGCGTTAAGCGATAAACCGATCCTCAGCGTCCAGCGCCGCGCGAAATATCTGCTTCTGGAGCTGCCCGATGGCTGGATCATCATTCATCTTGGCATGTCCGGCAGCCTGCGGATCCTCACTGAAGAGCTGCCTGCGGAAAAGCATGACCATGTCGATCTGGTGATGAGTAACGGCAAAGTGTTGCGTTATACCGATCCCCGCCGCTTTGGCGCATGGTTGTGGACCAAAGAACTGGAAGGACATAGCGTACTGGCACATCTGGGGCCAGAGCCGCTTTCAGAAGCGTTTAACGCGGAATACCTGAAAGCGAAGTGTGCGAAAAAGAAAACCCCGATTAAACCCTGGCTGATGGATAACAAGCTGGTGGTCGGCGTGGGGAATATCTATGCCAGCGAATCGCTGTTTGCAGCCGGGATCCATCCCGATCGGTTGGCCTCTTCGCTGTCGGCGCAGGAGTGTGAGCTGCTGGTACGGGTGATTAAAGCGGTGCTGCTTCGCTCAATTGAGCAGGGGGGAACGACGCTGAAGGACTTCCTGCAAAGCGATGGTAAGCCAGGCTATTTTGCTCAGGAGCTGCAGGTGTATGGCCGCAAAGGCGAGCCGTGCAGGGTGTGTGGAACGCCGATCATCGCAACAAAGCATGCCCAGCGCGCCACATTCTATTGCCGTCAGTGCCAGAAATAGCGCTACTTTAGCTTGTCCATCAACGCCTGGTGGACGTTAACCGGCAGGAAATGGGTAACGTCCCCGTGATGACGCGCCACCTCTTTCACCAGCGTGGAAGAGATGAACGACCACTCCTTGGATGGCATCAGAAATACGCTTTCCAGCTCCGGCATCAAATGACGATTCATGTGCGCCAGCTGCATCTCATACTCGAAGTCTGCCACCGCGCGTAAGCCACGGATCAGAATCGTCGCCTGCTGAGCGCGGGCAAAGTTGGCCATCAGATCGCTGAAGCCCACCACCTCCACGTTCGGCAGGTGCGCAATGGCCTCGGTGGCAAGCGCGACGCGCTCGTTCAGGTCAAACATCGGTTTTTTACTGGGGCTGGCAGCAATCGCCAGAATCACCTTGTCGAACATGCACGCCGCACGGGTGATGATATCAAGATGACCATTGGTGATCGGATCAAAGGTACCTGGATAAATCGCTTTTGTGCTCATGGCTCACGTTTTCTCTGAGTAGCCGCGGCTGAGCGCCCACAGCTCGGTGTATTTGTTGAAAGTATACTGGGCATTTACCACGGCCAGTAACCAGCCCTGTTTACCGTCCAGCACGCCACCACGCAGCAGCAGCGTTTTCAGAAACGCCCCCAGCGTATGGGTGAAGATACCTGTCAGCGTGGCCTTCTTGCCGCGCTGATGGCGCTCCTGTGCCCAGGCGGTGGCATAGTTGAGCTGTTTACGCTGGAAGCTGGCGAAATCCCGGCAGGTCAGGTGCAAAAGATCGCCCGTCAGAGGGACGACTGGCGCACTGTCGCAGGCCAGGGATTCATGGACCAGATTATCATTGTACTGATACCGCTCGCGCTCGTAGAGGCGCGTGACCCGGTCGGGGTACCAGCCGCTGTGACGCATAAAACGGCCAAGGAAATAGTTACGACGCGCAATGCTGTAGACCGTGCCCGGCGTTGGTGCGGCGAGCACCGCCTGAATAGCCTGACGCAGCTCCGGCGTGATGCGCTCGTCTGTGTCGAGCATCAGTACATAATCACCGGTGGCATATCCCTGCGCGCGCTGGCGCTGGATGCCATAACCTTGCCAGTCGGTGTTGGTATAGACTTTTGCACCCTCTGCGCGGGCAACGTCCGCCGTGTTGTCTTCACTGCCGGAGTCGAGCAGGATAATTTCGTCAGCCCAGGCAACGGAGGCCAGGCAATCCGGAAGCAGGTCGGCAGCGTTTTTGGCGATCAGAACGACCGACAGGCGCGTTGACATTAGTGGCTCCGCTGCGGCAGATAAGGTTGCAGAAGCTGCAGCAGACGAGTGAGGGCACCCTGGTTCTGATGCAGCACTTCGACGGCATGACGACCGTACCACAGGCGGTAATCTTCGTCGGTCAGCAGAGTCGAGACCTCTTTGACCACCGAATCCGCATCGGTCACGGTAATTAGCCCTTCCGCTTGCTGCAATTTCGCACAGATATCTTTGAAGTTGAAGGTATGTGGACCCATCAGCACGGGAATGGCATGGGCCGCTGGCTCCAGCGGGTTATGGCCACCACGCTCCACCAGGCTGCCGCCAACAAAGGCCAGATCAGCGATGCCATACAGCAGCATCAGCTCACCCATAGTATCGCCAATAACCACCTGCGTGCTGGTGGAGGGGATGTCACCGCTGCTGCGCAGGGTGAAGCTGAAGCCGCCTTTTTGCACCATTTCACGGGCGTCTTTAAAACGCTCGGGATGGCGAGGCACCAGAATCAGCAGCAAATCGGGGAATTTCTCCAGCAGCTTACGATGCGCCTGCAGGATAATCGCCTCTTCGCCATCATGGGTGCTGGTCGCAATCCAGACCTGGCGACGCGGTGCCCACTGGCGGCGCAGCGTGATAGCACGGGCCGCAAGTTCAGGCGTGACGGAGATATCGAATTTCAGGCTGCCTGTCACCGCCAGCTGGTTGCGTTTCAGGCCAAGCGAGATAAAGCGCGCTGCGTCTTCTTCGTTTTGCGCAGCAATCAGTGTGATCTTGCTGAGCAGGCGGCGCATAAATTTCCCCAGCTTGCCGTAGCCTTTCGCCGACCGCTCAGACAGACGCGCGTTCGCGATCACCAGTGGAATCTTACGGGCATGCAGAGCGGAAATCATATTCGGCCACAGCTCGGTTTCCATCACGATCACCAGTTTAGGGCGAACGGTTTCCAGAAAACGGTTCATGGCGCAGGGAAGGTCGTAAGGCAGATAGACGTGATGCACGTCTTTACCGAAGGCGGACATCACGCGCTCAGAGCCGGTCGGGGTCATGGTCGTGACGGTGATCGGCAGCGACGGATAACGGTGACGCAGGGCGCGAACCAGCGGGATCGCTGCCAGCGTTTCGCCAACAGAAACGGAATGCAGCAAAATACCGTCCGGGGCAACTTTATTGCGACAGAAGCCATAGCGTTCAGCCCAGCGTTTTCGGTACGCAGGCGCTTTACGGCTACGAAGCAGCAGTCTCAGCCACACCAGTGGCTGAATGATATAGAGCAGGGCGGTATACAACAATTCCAAGCGATTATCCGTCTTTTTAGTTTCGGCGGGCAAATTCTAAGCATTTGGGCCAGGTAAAGCTATCTCTTATGCCACATAGCGCTTCAAACGGAAGTAACGACGGCCCAGTCGCCAGCGCAGTCGGGGACTTTTTGCATTTTTCCAGATGAGTTTCCAGATCCCTTTATCGAAAAACTCTTTGATAATAAATGCTTTTTTCTGCTCATCTTTCATGTTGTCGAAAGTATGAATAATGCCCAGCCCTTCTTTGGCAATTTGCCAGTGGCAAGCAGGGATCCCTTTCACTTTATCGGGATAGCGCTGATTTATGGCATCGAGCATCTGCAGGATTTTCATGTAGTGACGCGCCGAGCGAATGAGCGTGTCGTCATTGTCCGGCATATGAGACACCGACGCAGAGTGAATGTAGTAGTCGTAGTAACGTTCACTGGTGTACTGCACCCGCTCCGCCGCCAGCAGTACTTCTGTGGTCCACGGAATATCCTGATGGCGTAGCCCCGGTTCAAAGTGAAAACCGTGCTCGCGAATAAAGTCATGACGATAGATGTTCAGCCAGGTCACGTGCAGGAACTTACGGGAGTCGAGCGCCATTTTGAGCCATGCAGGGCCGGACATGACGCCCGTTGATGCCAGTTTGTCTTCAGGGAAAATAGGGCGTGAAGGCTTCTTATTATTTTCCCAGACGTAGTTGCCGTTACAGGTAGCGACATCAAGACGTTGCGTAACAGCCATATCAAGCAGGTGCTGATACATGCCGGGTTTAAAGACATCATCAATATCAGGGAAAGAAAGATATTGGCCCGTCGCGACGGCCAGACCGGTATTACGCGCGATGGATACGCCCTGATTTTGCTGCTCAATAACCTGCATCTGCGGCAGCTTTTCGCGCCAGTTTTCGACGATCTGCATCGAACGGTCCGTGGAGCCGTCATTGACGATGATGACTTCCATGCTGTCGATGCGTTGATCCACAAGGCAGGTAAAGAACTGATCCAGGAACGCTTCACCGTTATAAACGGCTACCACCACGCTTAATAATGGCGCTGAATTTTGCATAAGAAACCTGATTATTTTTGATTGTCGACCAAAGCAATATATTGCTGGCAAATGGCCTTGATACCGAACGATGCAATGGTTGCGCGATCAACGACCGGTGGAGAGGTATAAATATCCGCCAGCGTTTTTGCCAGAGACTCGTCATTCATCTCTGCCAGACCGCGGGATAAGTCTCCCTTGAGGATTTCGGCGGGGCCACCTGGACAATGTGTACTGACGGGTGGCGTCTGGCAGATAATGGATTCAACCAGCACATTACCAAAACCTTCGCAGTCAGAACTTAACACTAAAAGGCGTGCCCCTTTAATCCAGGGATAAGGATTAGGTTCGAACGGACGGAAAACCGTTTTGTCTTCAATGCCCAGTTCGCGGGCAAGCTGCTTAAGCTTTTGAATTTTAGCCTCAGAGCCATTGCCCATCATAACCAGCGTGGTATTGAGCTGACTCAGCGCGAACGCCCGTAGCAGGCGATCGTGGCGCTTGTGTTCATGGAAGCGGCCGACGTGAATGATGTAATCCTTTCCCTGCATCTCAAAGGGGGCGTCCGCCAGACGCTGGATTTCAGGAATATCAAAAGGATTATGGATTACCGCCGTGCGTCGGAGATTCAGGGCCAGCGTTTCTGAAAGATCTTTCAACACGGCGCCTGAGACGGCGACCACGTTGCGGTTTTCGTAGGTATGGCGAATCTTAGTGTGTTTAAACCAGCGTGAAAGCCCACGGCGATGGCGAAGGTAGGAGAATGAGAACATGCCATGCACGCAGAACCACACTTTATCGCGCTCCAGGGCGCGGCAGTGCGCCACGATGCGGTCAGTTTTGTGCAGATGCGAGAACACCACATCAAATTTGCCGCTGCGCTCCGCCCGCTCGATAGCCTGATCCAGCAGCCTGGCGCGGCGTGGGATCTCCGTCAGCTTCCGCCACGGTTTTTTGCAGGTATCCTGAACGACCTGATAATCGATGCCTTCCGGAATGGCGTAGTCGCACACTTTCCGCAGCGAGAAGAGAGAGACCTGATGCCCCATCTCTGTTAATCCGCTGGAGAGTGTAAGAACCGTTTTTTCAGCTCCTCCACCGGGTAAACCATCAATAATCATTAGGATGCGCATTTTTAATCCAGTAATTTTTGATAAAGCGAAATAAGCTGACTTGACAGTTTTTCGGGGGTGGCGTCTTTTACACGTTCCCGTGCCGCTCGTCCCATATCGTTATTTTTTTCCAGCGAAGGGGTGGCCGCTACCGCCTCCTTCAGGGTGCTGATATCAAGTGCGTCACAGTAAAATCCGTTCTGGCCTTGCTGAATAAATTCTGCCCCACCGCAACTCTCTGATGTAATGACCGGCAAACCGCAGGCCATCGCTTCAAGAATGACGTTAGGGAAAGGATCATACAGCGTTGGTAGCAGTAAACCATCAGATAGCTGATAAAATGGCAGCGTCTCTTTTTGCATCCCCAGAAAACGGATTTGCCCCTCGCAGCCTAATGAACGGGCGAGGTCGCGATAGCGACGTTCTGCTTTATCCTGCCCAACCACAATCAGCCATGCCGCAGTACCCGCGACGGCGCGTATAGCGCTGGCCAATCCTTTTCGTTCAAATCCTGACCCTACGAAGCAGAAAATGACGGCATCGGTCGGCAAACCAAACTGCTGACGCAATGCGATACGTTGTGCCTCTTCTGCCGGAACGAAACGGGTGGAATCAATTGAATTATAAATCACATGTATTTTTTTTGCGTCAATATCAAAGTCTTCGACGATTTCGCGCTTGATCATCTCCGCATTACAGATAACCGCCTTTAACTCCGGCGCCTGGTACATTTCACGTTCGGCATTCATCACATAGCGGTGATAGCGATCATGCATCAGCAGTTTTGCACGCCAGGCAGGCAGAATGCGTGCGCGCTGCAGGAGCCAGCGTCGGTGTACGCCGTCGCCTGCACGATAAATGTCACAGCCCGGAATGCGCTCGTGGCTTTGCACAATATCAAACTGCTGCTGCTGCCAGAGCGCACGTGCGGCATGCGCAAATCCGCGCTCGCGGCTGATGCGGCCCCATTTGCGCGGATCGCAAATATGAATATGCCAGTCGTCCTGCTTCTCACCCTGCCACTCGCGCGTGATGACGTTGAGCTCGAGATTTTGGTTGCTCAGCGCGGTAAGGGCGCGAGACACGAAGCGTTCTGCCCCGCCATCCGGGCGATACTTTTGGCGAACAATCGCCAGGCGATGGTGTTTCATGACAGATATCTCCTTGCGGCGGAGACGACAGCATCAACGGGAATGGCGTCGAGATAGCGTTCTTTTGTTTTGGTATCAATGGCGTCTGGATCGGGCAGTGGGCCGTAATCACCTGCCCAGATGACTTCCCCATTAACCTGCCAGGGTGACCAGAAGGTAAGTTTTGATGGGCCAAACAATGCCACACAGGGGGTCTGAAGCGCAGCGGCCATATGCATCGGAACGGAGTCAACGCCAATAAACAGAGACGCATGATCGATAAGCGAAGCCAGTTGACGCAACGTGAGCTGACCTGCCAGCGAGACGACCCCCGTCTCTGGCGAGGCGGCGAGAATGCGATCGATCATCGCCAGCTCTTTTTTATCCGGCCCGGCGGTGAGGACGACAGTGTGGCCATCCTGCTGCAGCGCCGTGATGGTTTGCGCCATTTTGCCTTCGTCCCAGCATTTAAAGAACCAGCGCGACGTAGGCTGAATCACGATGTAGTTGTCTCCCACACCGTTTTGCATCAACTTTTGGTGAGCCTCGTGCCAGTCTTCGGCATGGTAGGCCATGGTCACGGCAGGTTGAGCGGTGACCGGTAATGGCGACAAAATAGAGAGGTTCTGTTCGACAGTGTGCAACGCGTTGTGCCCGGCCACAGAGACCAAATCGCTATGGCAAAACCGCCAGAATGCGTTGTTGCGCTTGTTAAAAGCGAACCCGAGTCGTACCGGTGCGCCGGTGAAACGGGTAACGATAGCGCTGCGCCACTGATCGGCAAGATTAATCACCAGGTGATAATGCTGTTTCCTTAACGCACAGAGCAACTGCCACTCTTTTTGCAGATGTTTCAGCGTGCCCATCTGCTTCCATTTACGGTCGATCCCGTAAACAGTACCGATCGCCGGGTGTGCGGCGAGCATATCGCGGGTTTCTTCATACAACAGCACATCAATCTGTGCCTGCGGCCATTTTTGACGTAACGAATCAATGACGGGAGTGGTCAGTAACATGTCGCCATGATGGCGGAGTTTGATAAGTAAAATGCGCAAATCAGGCGTGTCAGGTAAGTTATTCATCATCATCTTATTGGCGTTGTACTGTTGGCAATTCTAATAGACCTGATAGCGACTTGCACTCTTTCTCCATAATCTCAGGAAATTCCCTGGAAGGGTTTACTCATGCTTCGGTGAGTGCGTAACATAGCGCTAACTTTCCTGTCTTGCGGACTCATTATGAAAAAACCAGCGTTTATCATCACGATTGATACTGAAGGCGATAATCTCTGGCAAAATCACCGCGTCATTAAAACGGAGAATGCGCGCTATCTGGCGCGATTCCAGACGCTTTGTGAGCGTTTCGGTTTCAAACCCGTATGGCTGACAAATTATGAGATGGCGATTGAGCCGGTTTTCATTGAGTTTGCCAAAGATGTGATCGCCCGCGGTCAGGGTGAAGTCGGGATGCACCTTCACGCGTGGAATAGCCCTCCTGAACACGATCTCACCGGAGATGACTGGCGCTGGCAGCCGTATTTGATTGAATTTTCAGATGAGGTGATGCGCGAGAAAGTAGTGTTCATGACCCGTCTGCTGGAAGAGACCTTCCAGACCAAAATGTTAAGCCATCGCGCCGGGCGCTGGGCCTTTGATAGCCGTTACGCCAGACTGCTGATTGAACTGGGCTACCAGGTTGATTGCTCTGTTACGCCGCGCGTGAACTGGCGCAACGCGAAAGGCGCACCGCAGGGGAATGGCGGAACCAATTATCAGCACTTTCCAGACCACGCCTACTTTATTGATACAGACGATATCTCACGAGCGGGCAATAGCCCCTTACTCGAAGTGCCGATGAGCATCCAGTATAAGCATCCGGCCTGGTTGAACACCGTCAAACAGGGCTACGATCGCCTGCGCGGTAAATATCGTTCACCGTCCGTAAACTGGTTGAGACCGTCCGGTGGTAATGCGTCGCAGATGATTCAGGTCGCACAGCAATGCCTGTCTCAGGGACATGACTACGTGGAGTTTATGCTGCATTCCTCGGAATTTATGCCGGGCGGAAGTCCTACGTTTAAAGATGAGGCGGCGATTGAAGGGTTGTATCAGGATCTGGAAGTGCTCTTTAGCTGGTTATCCGACAAGACGGTAGGGATGACGCTGGCGGAGTTTTATTCCCATAAAAAAAGCGCCGATTAATCGGCGCCTCTGGAATTATTTTTGCAGCGCAGTTTTTACCGGGGTGCTGAAAATAATGGCAAGTGGAAGCCAGAATAGCACCCAGTATTCTCGCGGATTGCTGATTACGAACATGCCCTGGGTAACATAGAACATCAGCGCAAAGACAATAACCGCAATCTCTGCTTTGTGATTAGCAGCAAGGTGGCGAAGACATTGTCTGCCCGCAAAGAGAATCATACTCAAAAGTAGCAGAAGCCCCACAATACCGCCCTTCAGGAAAGTCGCTAAATAAAGGCTATGCGTTGTGGTAACAGGTTGACCATAGCCGTTAATGAATTCAAGTTCTTTATTGAAACCCCAGCCGAAAATCATTTTTTGCTTCGCCACTTCAAAAGCATGCTGCCAGATGCCGAAACGGACAGAGCCTGCACGGGAAGATTCTTCCGCGCGTTTGATGAATATATCGAAGAAGCCGCTGAAATAAAGGATGGAGCCAATAACTATCAATACGATCAGCGAGCCAGCTAATAGCTTTAAATTCCATTTCGGTTTACACAGAAACGCAACGATAGCGGCGACAATCATCGAAAGGAAAGGCCCACGGCTTTGGGTCAGAATCAAGCAGACCAGTAGCAGGGGAACGGGAATATAGAACCAGTAGTTACGTGTTTCGCGAACCAGAATGGCGCTCAACAAAATACCCAGCGCCATGTATCCCCCAAGATCAATGACATTGTCCGGGGAGAACGGGAATGCACGCGATAGTCGGTTTTGAAATATGTGCTCTTTATTGACATAAACCAGCGTTAATATCGTCAGTGCCACGATACCGAGATAGGCTGCGCCAATGATGTATTTTTTTCTTTCCTGTAACTCACACTGACGATAAAGGCACAGGAAAATAAATAAATAAAAGGAATGGCTGATGGCTGAGCTAAGATGTGAAGATTCCGCCCACAAATTTGAGAGTGAAAAGTAAAGCAAAAAGGCACCGGTCATCCCCAGTGCAGGAAGGAAGTCACGATCGTTGATAAAACGGGTGCGTGTCTCACTATTGATAATCATAGTGATGATAAACAGAGCCAGCGTGATATGGAATAAGATATTTACCCGTGAGACACCGCAAAAAATCATGCTCAAAAACATAAAGAGCACAAAAGGATAGAACAGGTAGCGTTGCAAATTAATTGAAGACATCACTAAAATCCTTTCTGGGAAAAACGGAGTCAGGGATAGCGCTTTGAGGAGAGAGATTGATAACTGAAATGTTATCTTTTTTGAAAATGGTGCTTGCCAGCGTTAGCGCGGGGATCACAACATTATGCACTTTATCCTCAAGAAATGAGGGCAACATCGTATCGTTGCTTTCATAGAAACGTGGCTGGTTGAAATTATTCATATCGAGACCAGCAATGTAAATTTTTTTGAATCCCAGAAAGTAAATTATCTGGAGCGCCCAGTATACCACGGTGCCAGCATCCACCACTCCATGTCGCACATCACGACTAAAAGCAATATTCGGATGCGTATCAGAGAAAACAATTTCTGGTGTGTCCGCTAAAGCTTGACGCAGATTATCCTGTTTAATTGAAGGTTTGTAGGTCTCATAACAAATATCTTCAATAATACAAATCTCGCACTGAATGTTTTCGTAGGAGAAACGCTTTATAAGTTTGACGATCCCCATAACGGTAGTAAATAAAATAACATTTTTACAGCCGGTTAATCGTTTCAAAAGCGCCGTTTGACGGTCGATAAACGTCATGTCGACAATGAAATAAAGACTAAAATTGAGCTGGTGATTAAGGTGCCAGGCGCCATTCACGCCAGCGGTCGCGACCGATGTCGGCAATTTTGCAAAATCAATATGTTTGATTGAAGGGCCTGTCGCCGCAATCAGAATCTCACCATTGAATCGATGATGAAGTGAGGATAAAGAGGTCAGTTTAATATCCAACCCCTTATATTTTAAATCACATATTTCACCGGTTTCATTGCGAGATAATTTAATAAATGGCCATAAATTCTCATTATGTCGCATATTACGCTTATGCGTATATCGATACAGTTGCTTGGTCAAAGAGCCCATTTCACGCCTCAAGTGATTCTTTTTTGTTTTTATTCACGGTCGTTAATAAACTGGCAATCTTATCCAGATCGGTTTCACCTACGGCAAACAGCTCTTCTTTTGGTTGGCTGAAATAGTAACGCGTTTCAAATACGTATGAGTTAATATTTTCGTCATTGCCAATCAACAGAACATTGCCGAGAGGGCGTTGTTCGTAATGGCAGCACGGGCCAAACAACATGACGATAGGCACACCCACTGCATCGGCAATGTAAATATTTCCGGAATCAGACGCGATATAGCAATCCATCTTTGAAATAGCCCACGGGAGTTCTTCCAGCGTGATCTTCCCAATCAGACTGATCAAGTTAGGAATGTCACCGTAAGCACGGGTGATATCGTCCAGCCACGACTGTTCATCAGGGGCGCCAAACACATAAAACTCGCAGGGCAGGTCGGCGAGACGATCAATAATTCGCTTCCAGATGACCGGCGGCACTGTTTTGGCTTTATTACCTGCGGCAATGCTGATGCCGATGCGGATCACATCAGGTTTGTCGAGAATTGCCGGGTAGGTCGCCGGTTTGAACAGCGGCTTTGTGGCGTGCTTGGGCGAGTCCTGCCACGTCAACGAACGGTCGGCCAGCTTCAGGTAATTGGTCACTGATAGCGTTTTTTTGCCGTGCTCAACGGTACCGTCGGCGGTGAGATAGAAAATCCCGTGATACCATCTGCGGGTGTAAATGCTTAAAAATTGTTTGTTTTTGGCATTACAGACGGCGGCAAAAAAGAGATTTACGCTGTTGGGTTGCAGAAGATAGACGTTGTCGTAGCGGTTCATGATGCGGCAGGCAAAGCTGAGCTTACGCCACAGGCTACGCTTATGCTGCTCGATAAAAAAAATCTCTTCGATCGTTTCGTCATGCTTCGCCAGCGCACCTACGCTGCGACTGATAAGCACATCACTTTTTTGCAGGTATGCCAGCAGGGGCGTCGCATTAACAAAATCACCGATTTTGGCTGTCTGAATGACCAGGTTTTTACCTGTATCTTTGCGGAACAGCTTCCGGATAAGCTTCACCGGAAGGAGTAAAATCAGCAGAAATACGTAACTCATTCGTTAGATATCCCTGTCGGAAAGCCAGTGGCTGTCCTGTAAAAATGAAAAAATGGCATCTGCGCTAATGTCCCTCGTTTGTTGAGTCGGGCTGACCATTTGATGCTGGTTTTTACCGTAACCCCCAATCAAACCGGGATCGGTCGGGCCAAAAATCGTGATGTTTGGACGATCCAGCGCCGCGGTTAAATGGCTTAAACCCGTATCAACGGAAACGACAGCTTTAGCTCCGGCCAGCTCTGCAGCAACTTGCGCCAGCGTGAGTTTAGGTAAAACCTCGACGTGCGAAAAACCGGCTGCCAGACGTTCAGCACGCTGGCGCTCATGTTCAGCACCCCACGGCAGTTTAATATGGATGCCGGCAGGTTGCATTAGTTCAATGAGTCTTCGCCAGTGCGTTTCCGGCCAGTGCTTATCATCGCGCGTTGTGGCATGCAGGAAGACCAGCCAGGGCTGCGCAGGCTTCTCTGCATCACGCAGAAAATGCTGCGAAATCGCGTAATCACCCTGCGTTTCCGGCTTTGTGTAACCGAGGCTTTTTGCGAACAGCTCGCGGGTGCGTTCCACTGCGTGCTGCTGCTTTGCAATATGGTGACGACGGTTATAGAACAGGCTGGCGAGTGGTTCGCGGGCGGTTTGCCAGTCCATGCCGTGCTTTACACCGTGTGCCAGGCGCGTGACTAACGCGGCGCTTTTGACCAGCCCCTGCGCGTCGATAATGGCGTCGTAACGCTGCGCCTGCACCGCATCGCGGAAGGCTTTGCGCTCGGCTTTAATCGGTGTGGAAAACCACGCTTTACGCCAGCGGCGGATGGCCACCGGGATCACGCGGTCGACCGCTTCGTGCCAGGTAGGGATCTGCGCGAAACCCTCTTCCACCACCCAGTCAAAACGAATGCCAGGAATGGCCCGCATGGCGTCCGTCAGCGACGGAAGCGTATGCAGCACATCACCCATCGAAGAGGTTTTAACGATCAATACCCGCATTCGTTATCCTTCTTCGCTCAGCAGCAGTTCGTTGAGTTCTTCGAGAACGCGCTGCGGCGTGATGTCGATCAGGCTCTGGTGATAACCTTGCGCGGCATCGCCTTTACGCACCTTATGGTAACCCGTGATCAGACGAATAACGCGCGCCTTATTTGAGAGCGGCGGCGTGAAGTCCGGGCTACTTGGACCGTACAACGCAATCAGCGGGCGGTTGAGCGCGGCGGCGACGTGCATCAGCCCGGAGTCGTTGGTGACTACGGCTTTACAGGCAGCAAGTAAAATCACCGCCTGCTCAAGCTGGGTTTCCCCGGCCAGGTTGCGGCACCAGGCCTGCTGTTCTGTGCTGAGGGCTGCAAGAATTTCGTTCCCCGCCTCGTGGTCTTTGGCTGAGCCGAACAGAACGATCTGATAACCTTCGTCAATCAACTGCTTTGCCAGCTCTGCGTAGTGATAGTGCGGCCAGCGTTTTGCCGGGCCGAATTCTGCGCCCGGGCAGAAGCCAATCATTGGCCGTTCAGAGGAAAGACCAAACGCGTTACAGGTCTGGGATTTTTCACCCTCGCTGACCTGTAGCTGTGGCCATAGCAGCGGCTGCGGCAGATCTTTTGCGCTGCGCATCACGCCCTTGTCGTAGGCCAGCGCCACATAGCGCTCCACCATTAATGGCCAGGCCTCTTTATCCAGCACGCGTGCGTCATTCAGCAGACCGTAGCGCATCTCACCGCGCCAGCCGGTACGGTGCGGCACACCGGCGAAGAAGGGAACAAGCGCGGATTTAAACGAATTGGGTAACACGTAAGCACGGTCATAACGCTTCTCGCGTAGACTGTGGCCGAGTTTACGACGTTCGCCAATCTCCAGCGCCCCGTGGCCGAGCGGCATTGGGATGGCTTCATTCACTTCCGGCATACGCGATAACAATGGACGGCACCATGCGGGTGCCATCACGTCGATTATCGCCTGGGGATAACGCGCCTTGAGCGTGCGATAGAGACTTTGCGACATCATCATGTCGCCCACCCATGACGGGCCGATCACCAGAATTCTCATACTTACGCGTCGCGGTTCAGCCAGGCCATATATTCCGTTACGCCTTCGGCAACGGTCTTGAACGGCTTGTCATAACCCGCTGCGCGCAGGTTAGTCAGATCGGCCTGGGTGAATGCCTGGTAGCGGCCTTTCAGTTTGTCCGGGAAAGGAATGTACTCAATGCTGCCTTTCTTGTGATACGCCAGCGTTGCGTCAGCCACGGCCTGGAAAGACTCCGCGCGGCCGGTGCCAAGGTTGAAAATACCGGATACCCCATTTTCCCAGAACCACAGGTTCACGGCGGCAACGTCGCCTACGTAGACGAAGTCACGCTTAAAGCCGTCGCTGCCTTCGAACAGTTTTGGACTTTCGCCGTTATTCAGCTGAGTGTTCAGATGGAACGCCACGCTCGCCATGCTGCCTTTGTGGCCTTCGCGCGGCCCGTAGACGTTGAAGTAGCGGAAACCAACGATCTGGGAGTTCGCTTCTGGCAACACCTGACGCACATATTCGTCGAAAAGGAACTTGGAGTAACCGTAGACGTTCAACGGCTGTTCATATTCGCGGGATTCAATGAAATCAGAGGTACGTCCGCCGTAGGTGGCCGCCGAAGAGGCATACAGGAACGGAATTTCACGCTCCAGACAGTAGTGAAGCAGCTCTTTAGAGTACTGATAGTTATTATCCATCATGTACTTACCATCCCACTCGGTGGTGGAGGAGCATGCCCCTTCGTGGAAGATGGCTTCGATCTCGCCGAACTCTTCACCTGCCATAATCTGGATAAGGAAGTCTTCTTTATCCATGTAGTCAGCGATGTTCAGATCCACCAGGTTGACGAACTTGGTGCCGTCTTTCAGGTTGTCAACCACCAGGATGTCGGTGATGCCTTTGTCATTGAGAGCTTTAACAATATTGCTGCCGATAAAGCCCGCGCCGCCGGTAACGATGATCATAACTGTAACCTTTGAAGTGTGGAGTCCGGGGACAATCCCGGACGCTAATGGTTCTATCATATCATTAGTATGGCTGCCCTTCAGCCATTCACCGACATAGCGCAAGGGTACACGTGATTTATGCTGCAAAAACGAGAAGAGATAATGTGTCATCTCGTCATGAACTATAGGTTTGGGTAATATGTGCCGAAATTTGCCGAGTCTGGAGAATTGCAATGCGTGGTGATTTTTACAAACAGTTAAACAGCGACCTTGAGACCGCGCGTGCGGAAGGGTTGTTTAAAGAAGAGCGTATTATCACGTCTGCTCAGCAGGCGGACATCACCGTTGCCGATGGCAGCCACGTGATCAACTTTTGTGCGAACAACTACTTAGGTCTTGCGAATCACCCTGAGCTGATTGCTGCGGCGAAAAGCGGTATGGACACCCACGGTTTTGGTATGGCCTCCGTACGCTTTATCTGCGGCACGCAGGACAGTCACAAGCAGCTTGAGAAAAAGCTGGCGAACTTCTTAGGCATGGAAGACGCAATTCTGTACTCCTCCTGCTTCGACGCCAACGGCGGTCTGTTTGAGACGCTGCTGGGTGCAGAAGATGCCATTATCTCCGACGCCCTTAATCACGCTTCCATCATTGATGGTGTGCGCCTGTGTAAAGCGAAGCGTTTCCGCTATGCCAACAACGATATGGTTGAACTGGAAGCACGCCTGAAAGAGGCGCGTGAAGCGGGTGCTCGCCATGTGCTCATCGCCACCGACGGCGTGTTCTCTATGGATGGCGTGATCGCCAACCTGAAGGGCGTGTGCGACCTGGCGGATAAATACGATGCGCTGGTGATGGTCGATGACTCGCACGCGGTCGGTTTTGTGGGTGAAAACGGCCGTGGCTCGCATGAATACTGTGACGTGATGGGCCGCGTGGACATCATCACCGGTACGCTGGGTAAAGCGCTTGGTGGCGCGTCTGGCGGTTATACCGCTGCGCGTAAAGAGGTGGTGGAGTGGCTGCGCCAGCGCTCCCGTCCGTACCTGTTCTCCAACTCCCTCGCGCCGGCCATTGTTGCCGCCTCCATCAAAGTGCTGGAGATGGTGGAATCCGGGGCTGAACTGCGCGACCGTCTGTGGTCCAACGCGCGCCTGTTCCGCGAAAAAATGAGTGCGGCAGGGTTTACCCTGGCCGGTGCTGACCACGCCATTATCCCGGTCATGCTGGGTGATGCCGTCGTGGCGCAGAACTTTGCCCGTGAGCTGCAAAAAGAAGGCATTTACGTGACCGGGTTCTTCTTCCCGGTCGTACCAAAAGGCCAGGCGCGTATCCGCACCCAGATGTCCGCGGCGCATTCGCCTGAACAAATTGAACGTGCGGTGGAAGCCTTTACCCGCATCGGTAAACAGCTGGGCGTAATTGCCTGAGGACGTGTGATGAAAGCGTTATCCAAACTGAAAGCGGAAGAAGGGATTTGGATGACCGACGTGCCGGAGCCGGAAGTCGGTCATAACGATCTGCTGATTAAAATTCGTAAAACCGCCATTTGCGGCACTGACGTTCATATCTACAACTGGGATCAGTGGTCGCAAAAAACCATTCCGGTACCCATGGTTGTCGGCCACGAATACGTTGGTGAAGTAGTTGGGATTGGTCAGGAAGTGAAAGGTTTTAACATTGGCGACCGCGTCTCGGGTGAAGGACACATCACCTGCGGCCACTGCCGTAACTGCCGCGGTGGGCGTACGCACCTGTGCCGTAATACCATTGGCGTGGGCGTGAATCGTCCGGGTTGCTTCGCGGAATATCTGGTGATCCCGGCTTTCAACGCGTTCAAAATTCCGGACAACATTTCTGACGATCTGGCCTCGATCTTTGACCCGTTCGGCAACGCGGTACATACGGCGCTCTCTTTCGACCTGGTCGGCGAGGATGTGCTGGTCTCCGGTGCGGGCCCTATCGGGATTATGGCCGCAGCGGTGGCGAAGCACGTGGGTGCGCGTAATGTAGTGATTACCGACGTGAACGAATACCGTCTGTCGCTGGCCCGCAAGATGGGCGTCACCCGTGCGGTGGATGTCTCTAAAGAGAGCCTGGCCGATGTGATGGAAGAGCTGGGCATGACCGAAGGGTTTGACGTGGGTCTTGAGATGTCCGGCGCACCACCGGCGTTCCGTACTATGTTGGATACCATGAACCACGGCGGTCGTATTGCGATGCTGGGTATTCCGCCGTCGGATATGTCTATCGACTGGAATAAAGTTATCTTCAAAGGGCTGTTCATTAAAGGCATCTATGGCCGTGAAATGTTCGAAACCTGGTATAAGATGGCGGCATTAATTCAGTCTGGCCTGGATCTGTCCCCGATTATTACACATCGTTTCTCCGTTGATGATTTCCAGAAAGGCTTTGACGCGATGCGTTCGGGCCAGTCCGGGAAAGTTATTTTGAGCTGGGATTAAACCTGCCAGCTGGCACCCGTATAAACGGGTGCCAGTGCTAATTATGGTAGTTTGACTTTTCGGAATTTTCTTGTTACTTTTCAATAAAATACCAATCTTTCTTCTCCACGCGTTTATTAATAATAATTACGTCAGGAAGACACTGTCAGGCTTGTCAAAACATTATGTCCACGCACCTTTCGCTGAAGCTGGTTGATACAACTTCACGGTTTACCTCTTTTTTAAATCTGGCGATTTCTCTTTTAATATTTATGGCTGTAAATATTTTACATGCCCGATATAATTTGGTAATTAACAGAACGTTTGTTTTTTTGCTGATGTTGTTGATGCTCAAGTGCATAGACAATAAATTAATACGCAATGTACTGGCGATTGTACTTCTCATTCCAGTTGCGGCAGATATTTCTCTCCAGCTACACGCATGGAGAAATTTCGATTCTGCGTTTAGTTATGGGTTTGCAATGAGCATAATCCACTCCACACCGGATGAAGCAAGTTCAATGCTCAGCGTGTACTGGCGTGAATGCATTATTTTTATCACACTCTCTGCTTTTTTTATTTATACCGCAAATACGGGTGCATGGCCCGTTGCACCGCGATTTCGTCGCTGGCC
This sequence comes from Enterobacter cloacae complex sp. OE43NF, assembly GCF_023544405.1. Taxonomy (NCBI): domain Bacteria; kingdom Pseudomonadati; phylum Pseudomonadota; class Gammaproteobacteria; order Enterobacterales; family Enterobacteriaceae; genus Enterobacter; species Enterobacter cloacae complex sp. OE43NF. The sequence goes on along the minus strand of NZ_JAMJFW010000009.1, from coordinate 90,782 downwards.
TGCCATTGTGCTTGGTGTGACGTTGTTGGCTTTCTATGGTCAGGCACTACAGCACCAGTTCAGGAAAAGCAGCGTCGAAAGTCTGGCGCAGCGCGTGGTTCAGGCGACACCAGTCAGTACGGCAAAAGTTTTTATGCAGGCTTTTGAAGATAACGCGGTCATTGCCAATATCGGTAACAACATTCCTGATTACAAACTCACGTTTTCGGATACCGGTATTGAGAACTACGTGCTGGTTATCGGTGAGTCTGAGCGAGCGGCGAATATGGGCATCTATGGTTATCAACGAGATACTACACCAGAGCTGGAAAAGCAGAAATCGCAGCTCTTGCTGTTCCGTAATGCTGTAGCGCCAGCGCCGGTCACGATTATGGCCGTACCGTTGGCCATGACCGCTGATAAAGTGAATATTCGCGATCCGAAAAAATATGGTGATAATGTTATTAATATTGCCAATAAAGCAGGCTATGAAACTTATTGGTTTAGTCATCAGGGTAAAGGCGGGGCGCATAACAACGTCATCACCGGGATTGCCATGAATACGAAAAAGCATGAATGGCTCGAAGGCGGTTACGATGAAGATCTTCTACCTCTGTTGCAGAATGCATTAAAAGCCCCGGGTAAAAAAGTGATCGTCTTGCATTTATACGGCAGCCATGAACCATCCTGTACGCGCTTTCCGGCAAACCAGGCGGTGTTACATGGTACCAATGAGGCCGATGACTGTTATGACAACTCGGTACGGTATACAGACACATTGATGGGCAAGATGTTTAGTATGCTGGCCAACTCGCGTTCTTCGGTTATGTATTTTTCCGATCATGGTTTGATTCGTGATCCGCAACGCGCTGTCGTTTATTCTCACGGAAACGTGAACCCTCCACGAGAGGCTCTGCACATCCCTATGTTTATCTGGTATGGGCAACAGGTTGATAAAGCCAGGCAATACACAGGAGACTATTACACCGTCTGGTCTGCTGATGATGTGAACACGCTTGCTGAATTGTGGTTGGGGATCCATCGTCAGGGTCAACCTGTCCAGTCGGTACACTCATGGCTTGCCGGTTACGATAAGAATGTCTCAGTACTGGATACCACAGGTAAGACCTATTACTGGAGCAATATACGTTAGCCTGGACGTGTGATATCTACTGCACATCAAGGTGACGTAAAATAATAAAAGGGGCCTGAGGCCCCTTTTATTTACTGGTTCTTTTTCTCTTCGTCAGTCAAATACCGCACTTTGCGGGTATAATCTTGACCTTTGAACAGTAATTTATTATCTGCTGACTTTATATATTTCTGCCATTCGGAGAGAGGGAAACCGCCATGAGCGCCAATCACCTCTTTTGGAATTACGGCTTCCTGTCCGCCAATTTTTTTGGAAACAGGCCAGTTTACCCAGTCCCCCAGGTTGACGGTTTTTAAATCCAGCATGTCCAGTAGGGCAGTGAGCGGCAACTGGTCAGTTGGGGGCTGACTGTCGTCCATGAGTTCCCAGGTATCCTGAAATAGCGCCAGCCACAATGGGCAAATACGACGCCAGGTCTTTTTGGTAGCCGCAAGGAAGGCACTGTTAACATGGTCAACCAGATACGGCCGTACCATATCTTTATAATACGCTGGCACTTTTTCAACCGGTGCACCGTCCAGTTTGGCAATCATTTTCCCCTGGCGGAAGCTTGAGTAAAGGTGCATATCCGCGATTTTAATCTCTGGCATTTTTAGCAGATTGAGGTCGGAATCGATCATCAATACACCTTCACCGCGCGCCTGTAGCGGGGCGTTAAGTTTTATCAGGCGGCTGAGGTAGATCTGCTTATAACGATAATTTTCCTCACGGACCGGAAGGCTAAGCGTCACTATGCGGGTTTTAGGCGGCAATGTACCAAAGGCTGACTCTGGCTGATCGCTGACGATGACTATTTCGCTAATCCCGGTGGCATAGCGCTCCGCGAAAGTGGCAGAGAGTAATGCTTCTTCGACGAAATCTGCACCGGTACAGGGAATGACAATTGAATCAACCGTAGGCAGTTCGCCCGTCAGGTGAAGAGAGCTGTAAGGAATATTGTGCCGCCCGGTGATATGACGATAGCGAGCGTTAAGAAATTTAAACATATTTATCTCGTTAGTTTATTGCGCGCCAAGCACGGCTTCGACACCGCTGACATACTTTTCAATGGCATAGTTACGACAAACATTTTGCCTGGCTGCTGCAGCCAGTCGAGCCCGCAGGTTAGCATCCGTCCAGATACTATCCAGATGTTGCGCTAGTTGTGAAACATCGCTCCAGGGGAAAAGCAACCCGGTAGAGGCATGGTCAATGAGTTCACCTGTGCCGGTCACCTGGGATCCAATAACGGGGATATTAAGTAGCATCGCTTCCAGCACTACGCGAGGAAGGCCTTCACTTTTAGAGGCGAGGATAAATGCGTCAAACGTGGCGAGGTAATCAAAAGGGGTATTCTGAAAACCAGTGAAGATCACGTGACTTGCAATACCCAGATTTTGGGCCTGTGCTGCTAACGCATCACGCTCAGGGCCTTCACCGACTAGCACCATTTTCCACTTCGCCTCAGGATGCTTCAGACTGAACTGCGCCAGTGCTTCAAGCGTATGATGGTTAGCTTTACGTGGGATCAATGAGCCAATGCTGCCAAACACAAAGGTCTCGTCATCTATGCCCAGTCGCTGACGCATTGCGCGGCGATCCGGTAAAGGCTGGTAGATGTCGATGGCATTGTTAACGGTCGTACACAGATCGGGTCGGATACCATGCTGCAGCAGCACCTGTTCAACGCCATGCGAGACCGCGATGATCTTTGTGGCATGCGCATTGACCAGTTTCACCAGTGGTGGGGACAGAACAGGTTCAATACGGCAGTGCTGAATTAATCGCGCCTGTAGTTTCGCCGCCGCGAGATAACCTTCCTCGTTCGAGCCAGGTTGGTTATTCATATAGAGCGTATCGAAACCACCATGCGAGAAAAGCGTTTCGATTTTGCTGACATTGGGCCTGATACGCCACAGAGTATCGACGTGTCGTGTAAACGCTTTACGGGCATTGCGCGAGAAAAACAGCAGACCACGTCCTGCTTCTTTCAACAATTTTGCCCATGCCGGTTGCTTATGTTGAGGAATGACGATCAGCGGGATCCCAATGCTGTTTAGCACCTGGCCTATGGTTTGACCACCAGCACGACTATAATCGTTGTAAAAACAACAAGTAATGTCGAATTTGTCGCGATCAATTCGCTTCAGAAGCTCAAGCATACTGTTGGTGCCTCCCCCCCATTCTTTGCCTGTGTCCAGGAGGAGGATTTTACGTTTTTGCGGCATGTCTGAATCCATGTGCTACCCTTGATCTGACCGCATTATAAAGAATCTGCTGAAATAAAATAGATTTTTCTATTGTGATAGTTTTTTCTGTAAGATAAATTTTCAAACACGATTATTTTAAAAGTGTGATTTAAGACTTTAATCGTCTCTTCTCATTTAGATAGTATTAATGAAAAAATTTATGCTGTTATTGAGTGAGTGGAAAAATGTTTAAAATAACGGTCTGCTTATTAACTTTCAACTCAGAAAGGTTGTTACGTGACGTAATTCCGCCTCTTTTAAAAATAGCGGATGAAATCGTCATTGTTGATTCCGGAAGCACAGATAATACACTACATATTTGCCAGAGTTATGGTTTGTCGCCGGTCTACAAAAAATATGGCTGGCATGGCGAGCAGATGAACCATGCCGTGTCATTAGCGAGTCATGACTGGGTCCTGTGCATCGACAGTGATGAAATTCTCGATTCAGACACTGTTGATGCTATTTTAAAATTAAAAAGGGGTGACGAACCCGATCCTGAAATGGCATGGCGGATATGTCGTCACTGGTATGTTTTGGGCGAAAAAGTCCGAACATTATATCCTGTCTCTTCTCCTGATTTCCCGGTACGACTTTTTAACCGTAAGCAGGCACGATTTAATAACAGACCCGTAGACGATAAGGTAGAAGGTTTTCGCCACTCTGAACGCATTCCCGGTTACGTCAGACATGATACATTTCACACATTGCATGAACTTTTTAGCAAATTGAATGGTTATACAACCCGCCTGGTTCAATATCAAACGATACGCCCCTCTATCGGTCGAGGTGTGATCAGCGCCATCGGCGCCTTTTTCAAATGGTATCTGTTCAGTGGTGCCTGGCGTCAGGGAAGAGTGGGGGCAGCAACAGGCTTGTATGCCACGGCCTACAGTTTTTTGAAGTATTTCAAAGCCTGGTATCAATATCAGGAAAGAAAAGAGCCCGTTACAAAAGAGCAAACGGACTCTCACATTACAGAATAAGCGTTAGCCGATCAGGCTTTCTTACCCCAGCCTTGCCACTGATGTTGAAAATATTGCACCAGCGTACTCTGACTCATGCTTTCACCAATCACAGAGAAGAACCGGGTCGCATAAACCGGTTCAGGGGCTTGTTTCGGCACACAGCGTTTTACGCCGCGGAACGGGTTACGCGGCGCTGATAACCCTGGTTTCCCCTGGTTCGGCGTCGACGTATCAACCTGTGGTTCGTTCAGGAGATCGCTCGGGCGGACCAGCGTGATATCCGAAGGCAAGGTCGGCAGCATTTGCTGCAGGACGCGAACGGTCGACGGATGCGGGTGGCCGATGGCAATCGCGGAGCCATTGCGGCGGGCCAGCTGCACAGCGCGATTAAACTGCACGCGAATGTCCGCTTCGTTCTGCGTATCGTCAAGGAACACCTTGCGCTTAATCACCTTCACCCCCGTTCCCTGCGCGGCACGCATCGCCTGACTGTTGCCGATGGTCATGCTGTCGAGGAAGTAGAGGTTGTAACGCTCCAGCGCCTGCATCACTTTGAGCATCCCGTACAGGCTGGATGTCATCGCGCTGCCCATATGGTTGTTTAACCCCACGGCATACGGCACTTTGTTGTAAGCGTCGCGGATAATGCGATCGATCTCATCGCTGCTCATCTCAGGGCGCAGAGTATCTTTTTCCAGCGGTTGTTTGCTGATGGGGGCCATCGGCAGATGGATCAATACCTGGTGGCCGCTGTTGTGGGCCTTGGTCGCCATCTCACGCGCGTGTGGCGCATTCGGGAGGACGGCGACAGAAATGGCTGCCGGCATCGCCAGCACCTGATTTTCATAGTGCGGACGATAACCGAAGTCATCAATCACAATGGCGAGTTTACCGGCGTATACCGGTGCGACCAGCGCCAGTGCGCTGGCGACGGAGAGAACAATTCGACGAAATTGAAGCAAAACTTATCTTCCCAACCACGGCTGTGGATTGACCGCCTGACCCTGGCGACGAATTTCGAAATAGAGTGACGGGCGGCCCTGACCGCCACTGCTGCCCACAAGGGCGATGGGTTGACCCGCGCGCACCTGAGTGCCAACGCTGACCAGTGCGCTCTGGTTGTAACCGTAGAGGCTCATGTCGCCTTTACCGTGCTCAACCACTACCACAAGCCCGTAACCCTGCAGCCAGTCGGCCAGGATCACGCGGCCATCGGCGATGGCTTTCACTTCGCTACCTTCAGACGCACCGATAACTATCCCTTTCCAACGTAGTTCACCCTGCAGCTGTTCGCCATAACGATGCAGAATTGTACCGCGAACGGGCCAGTAAGCCTGACCGCGAGGGGAGCCCAGGCCACCGGTTCGTGACATCAATGAGCGTTCGCTTTCGCTTGGTTTATAGGTCGTGCCTTTACGGGAGGCTTCCTGCTGCTTATCGCGAACGGCCTGCGCCTCGCGAGCCTCTTTTTCAGCGCGGGCTTTTGCCGCGGCCTCCGCTCGGGCGATGCTGTTACGCAGCTTCGATTCGTTGGCGCGCATTTCGCTCAACTGGCTCTGACCAGCCTGAATGGAGGATTCAAGCCCGGAAAGGGTTTTCTTACGTTCGTTGCGAGCCTGCTCGAGCTTTGCCTGCTGGGCCTGCTGTTCGTAGAGCAGCGTCTGCTGCTGGCTCTGCTTCTCTTCCAGCTCGGCTTTTTGCGTGGTGACCTCTTCGCGCGTCTGTTTTAGCTGCGCGATAGTCTCCTGACGCGCCTGGTTCAGATAGCCGAAATAGGCCTGCAGGCGCTGACCGCGCTGGCTCTCTTCACCGCTGAGGATCAGCTGAAGGCCGGTGTGTTCACCCTGGCGGAATGCGGCGTCAAGTTGCGCCGCAAGATTACGTTCCTGCGCATCGCGCTGACGTTCCAGCTTGGCAATCGACGCGTTCATCTCGTCGATCTGTTTATTCAACTGGGAGAGGGTGTTTTGTGTTTCGCGGAGCTTACGTGCGGCGGCGGAGATCGCCTCTTCCTGCTGCTTAAGCTGAGCAAGCAGCGACGCGCGTTGCTGTTGCTGCTGACGTACCGCACGCTCTTTGGCGGCGATATCGGCCTGAATGGATTTCAGCTGGTCGCGATCATCCGCGTGGGCGGATGCGGCGCACAGCAATACGCCAGCGCTGAGTGCGCTGGCGTAAAACAGAGGTCTGATTGATAACCTAAGCGGTTTCACGACCCATGTGATTGAAAAAATCGCCTTTCCCCTCATGGGGAGCGATTATTCCACGATGAACAGCGGCTTACCAGTCATCTCTTCAGGGATCGGCATACCCATCAGCGACAACATGGTTGGCGCGATGTCAGAAAGCTTGCCGCCTTCCACTGCTTTCAGTGCTTTATCACCTACATAAATCAGCGGAACCGGCAGGTTGGTGTGGGCCGTATGCGCCTGTCCGGTTGCCGGGTCGCGCATCTGCTCTGCGTTACCGTGGTCAGCGGTAATCAGCAGCTGGCCGCCAACGGATTCAACCGCTTTGGCAACCTGCTCAACGCAGTGATCCAGCGCTTCAACCGCTTTAATAGCCGCTTCCATCACCCCGGTATGACCCACCATGTCACCGTTCGGATAGTTACAGATGATGGTGTCGTATTTACCGCTAACGATCGCCGCAACCAGTTTTTCGGTCAATTCCGCAGAGCTCATCTCTGGCTGCAGGTCATAGGTAGCGACTTTTGGTGAATTAATCAGAATGCGATCTTCGCCTTTGAACGGCTCTTCTACACCGCCGTTAAAGAAGAAGGTGACGTGGGCATATTTCTCGGTTTCGGAGATACGCAACTGCGTCTTATCGTTTTTCGCCATCCACTCACCGAAGGTATTGGCCAGTGAAGCCGGTGGGTAAGCGCATGGGGCGTTGATGTCTGCGGCGTACTCGGTCAACTGGATGAAGTTGATGTTCACCGCTTTCTTACGGGCGAAACCGTCGAAATCGCTGTTAACGAATGCGCGGGTGATTTCACGCGCACGGTCAGCACGGAAGTTCATGAAGATCAGCGCGTCGCCATCTTCCATGGCGGCATCAGCCTGGCCTTCTGCGCGAATGACGGTCGCTTTAACGAATTCGTCGTTTTCATCGCGCGCGTACGCGGCTTCAAGGCCCTCAACGGCAGTCGCAAACTGGAACTCGCCTTTTGCCAGCGTCATCAGGTCATAGGCCTGTTCCACACGATCCCAGCGATTATCGCGATCCATGGCGTAGTAGCGGCCAATAATAGATGCCACGCGGCCTTTGCCCAGTGCGGCAAATTTCTCTTCGAAGGCTTCCAGCGAACCTTTAGCGCTACGCGGTGGCGTATCGCGGCCATCCAGGAACGCGTGCAGGTAGATTTTTTCCGCACCGCGCTCAGCGGCCAGTTCAACCATCGCCATAATATGATCTTCATGGCTATGAACGCCGCCGGCAGACAGCAGACCCATGATATGCACGGCTTTGCCTGCGGCAACGGCTTTATCCACCGCACCACACAGCACAGGGTTGGCGAAGAAGGTGCGTTCTTTGATTTCAACATCCAGACGCGTCAGATCCTGATAGACGATACGCCCGGCGCCCAGGTTGACGTGACCGACTTCAGAGTTACCCATCTGACGGTCCGGCAGACCCACTTCCAGGCCGGATGCGTCAATCAGAGTGTGGGGACGTTTCGCCCACAGCGCATCCATGACCGGGGTTTTAGCGTTGAAAATGGCGTTATCCTGTTGATCTTCACGGTAGCCATAGCCATCCAGAATCACCAGTACCATAGGTTTTTTAGAAACCGACATTGCGACAACCTCATGCTCAAGAGTCAAAAATTTGCGTAATTTTACTACAGCTGAATCGTTCAAATAGCCGCAGAAGATCAAAGAAAGGGCAGGGACAAGATGCTTCTCCGACCATTTTGAGGCATTTTTTTAGGTGGCATGCCGCAGAAAATGGATTAGCTTAGGGTCGCTGGCTGTATTTGCCACAACGCACAGGTATACTCCTGTCCTGGTTTTTTTAATCACTAAGTCGGGAGTAGTTACCCTCCATGCAAGAAATTATGCAATTCGTTAGCCGCCATCCGGTTCTGAGCATCGCGTGGATTGGCCTGCTGGCCGCTGTGCTGTTCACCACATTTAAGGGCCTGACGTCTAAGATTAAGGTTATCACCCGTGGTGAAGCGACGCGTCTGATTAACAAAGAAGATGCCGTCGTGGTCGATCTGCGTCAGCGTGACGATTTCCGCAAAGGGCACATTGCAGGCGCTATCAACCTGCTGCCAGCTGAAATCAAAGCCAACAACGTGGGCGAGCTTGAGAAGCATAAAGCCCAGCCGATTATCGTTGTTGACGGTACCGGCATGCAGGCGCAGGAATCTGCTAGCCTGCTACATAAAGCAGGCTTCGAAAACGTCTCTGTACTGAAAGAAGGCATTTCCGGCTGGAGCGGAGAAAACCTTCCTTTGGTGCGCGGTAAATAAGGAGTTCAGTGATGGCCAATATCGAGATCTACACCAAAGCGACCTGCCCGTTCTGTCACCGTGCGAAAGCGCTGCTGAACAGCAAAGGCGTAACGTTCCAGGAACTGCCGATCGATGGTGACGCGATAAAACGCGAAGAGATGATTCAACGTAGTGGTCGCACGACGGTTCCGCAGATTTTTATTGATGCGCAGCACATTGGCGGCTGTGATGACTTGTATGCGCTCGACGCCCGTGGTGGACTCGATCCCCTGCTGAGCTAAGAGACTTTAGGACAATTTAAAAAGGGTTTTTCCATGTCAGAACAAAACAACACCGAAATGACTTTCCAGATCCAGCGTATCTACACCAAGGATGTCTCTTTCGAAGCGCCAAATGCGCCACATGTTTTCCAGAAAGATTGGCAGCCAGAGGTTAAACTTGATCTGGATACCGCATCAACCCAACTGGCTGATGACGTGTATGAAGTCGTACTGCGTGTGACCGTGACCGCCTCTCTGGGCGAAGAAACTGCATTCCTGTGTGAAGTACAGCAGGGCGGTATCTTCTCCATCGGCGGTATTGAAGGCAACCAGATGGCGCATTGCCTGGGTGCATACTGCCCGAACATCCTGTTCCCGTATGCGCGTGAATGCATCACCAGCCTGGTTTCTCGCGGTACATTCCCGCAACTGAACCTTGCGCCAGTTAACTTTGATGCGCTGTTCATGAACTATCTGCAGCAGCAGGCTGGCGAAGGTGCTGAACAACATCAGGATGCCTGATGAGCACTGTTAATGCGTCAATGACTGTGATCGGTGCCGGCTCTTACGGCACCGCTCTTGCCATCACGCTGGCAAGAAATGGTCACGAGGTGGTCCTGTGGGGCCACGACCCAAAACATATCGCAACGCTGCAGCACGACCGCTGTAACGTGGCGTTCCTTCCTGACGTTCCGTTCCCTGACTCCTTGCACCTGGAAAGCGACCTTGCGACCGCGCTGGCAGCCAGCCGCAATATTTTGATTGTGGTGCCGAGCCATGTGTTTGGCGACGTGCTACAGCAGATCAAGCCGCTGATGCGCCCGGATGCACGCATTGTGTGGGCAACGAAGGGACTGGAAGCCGAAACCGGTCGTCTGTTGCAGGACGTTGCCCGCGAAGTGCTGGGTACCGAGATCCCGCTGGCGGTTATCTCCGGCCCAACGTTTGCCAAAGAGCTGGCCGCAGGCCTGCCAACGGCAATCTCGCTGGCCTCCACGGATCCTGTCTTTGCGGACGATCTTCAGCACCTGCTGCACTGCGGCAAGAGTTTCCGCGTCTACAGCAACCCCGATTTTATCGGCGTGCAGCTGGGCGGTGCGGTGAAGAACGTCATTGCTATTGGCGCCGGGATGTCCGACGGCATTGGCTTTGGTGCCAATGCACGTACTGCGCTGATCACCCGTGGGTTAACCGAGATGTCCCGTCTCGGGGCGGCACTGGGTGCCGATCCGGCCACCTTTATGGGGATGGCGGGTTTAGGCGATCTGGTGCTGACCTGTACCGACAACCAGTCGCGTAACCGCCGCTTTGGCATGATGCTCGGTCAGGGCATGGATGTAAAAGGCGCGCAGGAGAAGATTGGTCAGGTGGTTGAAGGCTACCGCAATACCAAAGAAGTCCGCGAATTGGCGCACCGTTTTGGTGTCGAAATGCCAATAACCGAGGAAATTTATCAGGTATTGTATTGCGGAAAAAATGCGCGCGAGGCAGCATTGACCTTATTAGGCCGTGCGCGCAAGGACGAGCGCAGCAGTAACTAGTCGGAACCATTGTCACCTGAATGACCCAGCCAGCGCAGAACTGGCTGGTCATTATACTATCGTCTGGAGTAAGCAATGCCGTGTGAAGAACTGGATATCGTCTGGAATAATATTAAAGCCGAAGCCCGGGCGTTGGCCGACTGTGAGCCGATGCTGGCCAGTTTCTACCATGCAACGTTACTCAAGCACGAAAACCTCGGTAGTGCCCTGAGCTATATGCTCGCCAACAAGCTGGCGTCTTCAATCATGCCCGCCATCGCCATTCGTGAAGTGGTGGAAGAGGCCTACGCCGCAGACCCGGAAATGATCGCCTCTGCCGCCTGTGATATTCAGGCCGTGCGCACGCGTGATCCGGCGGTCGATAAATATTCTACGCCGCTGCTGTACCTGAAGGGTTTTCATGCCTTACAGGCGTACCGCATCGGCCACTGGTTATGGAAGGAAGGCCGCCGCGCGCTGGCAATTTTCCTGCAAAACCAGGTTTCTGTGACCTTCCAGGTTGATATTCACCCGGCGGCCAAAATTGGCCGGGGGATCATGCTCGACCATGCCACCGGGATTGTTGTCGGTGAGACGGCGGTCATTGAAGATGACGTGTCGATCCTGCAGTCGGTTACCCTGGGCGGTACCGGCAAAACCAGCGGCGATCGCCATCCGAAAATTCGTGAAGGGGTGATGATTGGCGCGGGTGCCAAAATCCTCGGCAATATCGAAGTGGGCCGCGGCGCGAAAATCGGCGCGGGCTCTGTGGTGCTGCAGCCCGTGCCGCCGCACACCACCGCCGCTGGCGTACCGGCGCGCATTGTCGGTAAGCCAGACAGTGATAAACCATCGATGGACATGGATCAGCACTTCAACGGCATTCACCATACGTTTGAGTATGGTGACGGCATTTAACTTCTGAGAATGGCGCCCGGATACCCCAGCTGGCGCCAGGCTTCATACACCACCACGGACACCGCGTTCGACAGGTTCATGCTACGGCTGTCCGGCATCATCGGAATACGGATTTTCTGCTCAGCGGGCAGGGCGTCCAGAATCGTGGCCGGCAGGCCGCGGGTTTCCGGACCAAACATCAGATAGTCGCCTGCCTGGTAGCTCACGGCGCTGTGCGCGGGCGTGCCTTTGGTCGTCAGGGCAAACATGCGCTCTGGCTTTTCGCTTTCCAGAAACGCGGCGTAATCATGATGGCGAACCACCGCGGTAAATTCATGATAATCCAGCCCCGCACGACGCAGGCGTTTATCATCCCACGTAAAGCCCATCGGCTCGATAATATGCAGGCGAAATCCGGTGTTGGCGCACAGGCGGATAATGTTGCCGGTATTAGGCGGAATTTCTGGTTCGAATAAAACGATGTTAAGCATGCTGCCCCCTTAATTGCGGGGGCAGCATAGCAGAAATGACGGGCACTACGCGACGCCGGGTTCCTGTGGGCGGCAGCGCAGCATTTTATAGACGGTGGCACCTGCAGCCACCAGCGCGGGCAGGCTGAGGATCATCAAAATACTGTCTGCCTGCCACTGCATGGAGAGAAGCTGCGCGCTGGTCATGGTACCCGCCACGCCACCAAAACGGCCAATTCCCTGCATCCACGCGATACCCGTCGCGCGGCATTCTGTTGGGTAGAAGGTGGCGGCCAGGGTTTGCATCCCTGATTGCGCGCCGTTCATGGCGATCCCCATCAGGAAAATCAATCCGCCAAACAGGGCGATGTGATTATGCTCCATGCCGAGCAGCAGGATGAGCGCCATGGTCAGCATAAACCCACCTGCCACCACCCTGTGCGCCTCCCAGCGGTCCATCATCCACCCGGCGAGAAGAATGCCTGCGGTACCGCCGAAGGTGAACAGCGAGGTGAGCCAGGCAGATTCCGCCAGCGGATAACCCATCCCCAGCATCAGCGTCGGCATCCAGCTCAGCAGGACGTAATAAATCACCAGCCCCATAAAGTAGGTCACCCACAGCATCAGGGTGCCGGGCAGCCAGGGCATAGAAAACAGCTGTGCCACGCTCCCTTTCTTAGACGCGACCCGCTCCTCCGCCAGGAAAAAGCCGGTCACGCCATCCAGCGTGCCGCGGGCGAAGCGGCTGGCGATACGGCGGATCTGCATCACGTCTCTTCCACGCTGAACCAGAAACTTCACCGACTCCGGCAAAAACAGCGCCAGCAGCAGCGTCAGGATCAGCGGGGCAATTGCGCCGGTCAGCAGTACGCTTCGCCAGCCGTGGTGAGGAATCAGCCAGGAGGAGATTGCCCCACCGCCCGCCGCGCCCAGAGGAAAACCGCAGTACATGGTATTGATCGCCATGGCGCGACAGCGCTTAGGGGCAAACTCTGAGATCAGCGTGATGGCGTTAGGCATTGCCGCACCCAAACCCAGGCCGGTGAGAAATCGCCACAGCGTCAGGGTGTTCAGGGTTTGCGCCCAGGCGGCGCCCAGGCTTGCAAGACCAAAGAATAAACACGAAAAGACCAGCACGCGCTTGCGGCCCATCCGGTCCGATACCGGACCTGCGATCAGCGCACCCAGCGACAGTCCCAGCAGCGCGGCACTCAGTACCGGCCCCAGATCCTGTTTGTGGATCCCCCATTCTGCCGAGAGCGTCGGGGCAATGTAGCCCATTGCCGCTGTATCGAAACCATCGATTGCCAGCACCAGAAAGCCCAGCACAATGAGTAGCCAGTGAAACCATGAAAAGGAACTGTCGTCGATTACCTGCTGAATATCCACCTTACCTGAATAGGCCATACGCTCCTCTCTGATGTGATGTTGTTTTTGTGTTCTTGTATTTGCTTGTCTATACAATTGCGTGTGGCGGGGGATGTCAAATATTCTTATCTAATATGTTATCTAGATGTTATTTACGACACAAAAACGCGCCCGATGGAGGAGATCGGACGCGTGAGTAAGGTAGGTTAAGGGGAGGGGGTCAGGCCGCGTCTCCGTGGGTAAGCGGTGCCAGAGCCGCAGGGATCTTGCTCAGCTCCTGCACCAGAGAATCCTTGCTGATCTCGCCGATTGTTTTCGCCCCGGTGAGAGTCATTGCAACCTTCATCTCTTTCTCAATCAGGTTGAGCAGGTTTGCTACCCCTGCCTGGCCGCTGGTGGCCAGCGCGTAAAGGTAAGCGCGTCCCAGCAGTACGCTGTCGGCACCCAGCGCAATCATTCGCACCACGTCCAGCCCGTTACGAATACCGCTGTCGGCGAGGATAGCGATGTCGCCTTTAACCGCATCGGCAATCGCCGGAAGGGCGCGTGCGGATGAGAGCACGCCATCGAGCTGACGTCCGCCGTGGTTCGAGACCACTATCCCGTCTGCGCCAAAACGCACCGCGTCGCGGGCGTCGTCCGGGTCGAGGATCCCTTTGATCACCATTGGGCCGTCCCAGAATTCGCGGATCCACTCCAGGTCTTTCCAGGAGATGGACGGATCGAAATTGTTCGCCAGCCAGCCGATGTAATCTTCCAGCCCGGTAGGTTTACCGAGATAAGCCGAGATGTTACCCAGATCGTGTGGACGGCCATTCAGGCCCACGTCCCACGCCCACTGCGGATGTGTTACCGCCTGCCAGTAACGACGCATAGCAGCATTCGGGCCGCTCATGCCGGAGTGGGCATCACGGTAGCGCGCGCCGGGGGTGGGCATATCAACGGTAAAGACCAGCGTGGAACAGCCCGCCGCTTTGGCGCGCTCCAGCGCGTTACGCATAAAGCCGCGATCGCGCAGGACGTACAGCTGGAACCACATCGGGCGCTTGATGGTCGGGGCGACCTCTTCAATCGGGCAGACAGACACGGTGGAGAGGGTAAACGGGATGCCTTTGGCATCCGCCGCGGCTGCGGCCTGCACTTCACCGCGACGGGCGTACATGCCACACAGCCCGACCGGGGCAAGCGCTACCGGCATGGAGAGCGTTTCGTTAAACAGTTTCGTCTCAAGGCTCAGATCCGACATATTCTTCAGCACGCGCTGACGCAGAGCCACCTCCGACAGATCTTCCACGTTACGGCGCAGGGTATATTCGGCATAGGCCCCGCCGTCGATATAGTGGAACAGGAACGGCGGCAAAATACGCTGCGCCGCGGCGCGGTAGTCACTGGCTGCTGAAATAATCATGCTTTGTTCTCCCTGGATATATCACTGTCGCCAGGCAGACGGGTAATACGCGCCTGTCGGGCCTGATCTTCATCAAATCGTTTAATGGTGGTGTGGACGAAGCCCAGATGCGCCATCATCGCCTTGCGTGCGGCCTCGGCATCACCGGCCAGAATGGCGTTGAGCACCGCCTCGTGCTGTTCGGTCAGTTGAGCAAAGACCGGCGGGACCAGATACATGCGCTGGCGGCTCTGCTTCACGGAGGATTGCAGCAGGTCGAAAAAACCGCGCATGGTCTGGAGCAGCACCACGTTGTGCGACGCCTCGGCAATCGCCAGGTGAAAGCGGACATCCGCCTGCGAAGCGATATCCGGGTCGCTGCTTTGCGTGGCGTCGAAGCAGGCCCTGAGCTTCTCTTTGTCGGCTTCGGTTGCCCGCATGGCCGCATGCCAGGCGGTACTGGTTTCGATAGCGTGACGGGCTTCGAGGATGTCGAAGCTGTAGTCCGGGTCATTCTCCATCAGGGTTTTGAGCGGCTGGACGATGTTTTGCTCGGACCAGTCGTCATGTTGCCAGCGCACAAAGGTGCCGCCGCCGCGACGGCTTACCAGTACTCCTTCGCTGACCAGCGTCGCCAGCGCTTCACGCAGGGAATTGCGCGACACGCCAAGCTGGGCGGCGAGTTGACGTTCAGCGGGCAATTTCATGCCCGCTTCCAGCTGTTGTTCTTCAATCAGCGCCCGCACGCGAGAGGCAATCTCGTCGGACAGGCGTCTGGGCATGACTATCATGGGATCATCCAGGTTAAGACATAGGCCTGCAGGGTGGTGATCACCCCGACCATGCAGGTGAATATCAGGCTGTGTTTCACGGTAAAACGGAACAGGTCGGACTCTTTACCCACCAGCCCTACCGCCGCACAGGCAATGGCGATGGACTGTGGAGAGATCATCTTCCCGGTCACGCCGCCGGTGGTATTCGCGGCCACCAGCAGTACGTCAGAGACGCCAATCTGCTGAGCCGCCGTCGCCTGCAGGGCGGCGAACAGGGCGTTAGACGAGGTATCTGAACCGGTCAGGAACACCCCCAGCCAGCCGAGGAACGGCGAGAAGAAGGTGAAGGCGTGGCCGGTATGGGCCAGCGCCAGTGCCAGCGTTGATGACAGGCCGGAGTAGTTCGAGATAAACGCGAACGCCAGTACCATGCCGATGGAGTAGATCGGCAGCATCAATTCTTTAATGGTCGCCGCAAAGGTCTGTACCGCGGCGGCCGGCTTCATGCGCAGCCACACCACAGAAAGGAGTGCGGCAAACAGGATGGCCGTGCCGGTGGCGGAGAACCAGTCAAACTTAAATACCGCCGCGTACGGCGTGGCGTCGTGCACCACTGGCGGCATACGGGCGACCATCTTGTCGAGGAACGGCACGGAGATGTTAATCACCATGTCGTACAGCGCACCGCCCGGGGCAAACAGGGCCTTAAACGGCGGGATGCTCCACAGCGTTACCGTGGCGGTCAGGAACAGGAACGGTGACCAGGCGCGAACGATCTGCCCGGCGGTATAGCCCGTGCGGGCGAGCGTCTGATCCACGTGCGACGCGCCCATATCGGCAAAGCGGAAGATGCGCACAGGCTGCCAGCGTTTCAGGAACAGCGTCAGACAGACCAGCGACACCAGGGAAGAGATAATGTCCGGCAGCTCCGGGCCAAGGAAGTTCGAGCTGAGATACTGGGCAATCGCGAACGAACCGCCCGCCACCATCACCGCAGGCCAGGTCTCCTTCACGCCGCGCCAGCCGTCCATAATCGCCATGATCCAGAACAGCACGATAATGGTCAGGAACGGCAGCTGGCGGCCAACCATCTGACCAATCTCGAAGCTGTCCAGGCCAGTCACCTGGCCTGCGACCAGAATCGGAATACCCATCGCACCAAACGCCACCGGCGCGGTGTTGACGATCAGGCAAAGACCGGCGGCATAGAGCGGGTTAAAGCCCAGCCCGACCAGCAGCGCGGCGGTGATTGCCACCGGCGCACCAAACCCTGCCGCCCCTTCCAGAAACGCCCCGAAGGAGAAGCCGACAATCAGCATCTGCAGGCGCTGGTCCGGCGTGATGGAGAGAATCGACGAGCGAATGATGTCGAACTGCCCGGTTTTGACTGAGATTTTATAGACAAAGACTGCGGCGATGATGATCCACGCAATCGGCCACAGGCCATAGAAGAAACCGTAAACAACGGATGCCAGCGCGCGATCGATCGGCATTTTGTAGAAGAACAGCGCCACCAGTAGCGCGATGGCGACGGTATACGTCGCGGCGAGGTAGCCCTTCAGCTTGAGCTTAATCAGCGCAAAGAAGAAGAACAGGATCGGCAGCGATGCGATCAGGCTGGACAGCCAGATATTCCCGGCCGGGTCGTAGTTTTGTTGCCAGAGGCTCATGCAGGTCTCCTGGGGACCAGACAGCCTATGCTGCGGGTGAGTCTCCGCTCATCTCTGCGTCACAGTCTGTGTAAAAGTGGTCCTGCCAATATTGTGTTGTAGGGGTAATGACAACAAATGGTTAACCAGATGTTATGGGCTGGCAATGGTTTTGTGAGCGGAAATAATGGATTTGTGAACCAGGGAAGAAAGAAAGGGGGAATTGGTTGGGCCAATTAAAAGCAGGGTGGGGCCTGATGCCCTCACCCACAGAGAGGGGAATAATCAGAACGCCGTCTTACAAAAACCCGTCATCTCTTTCAGGCCCATCTCGCGGCCAAGCTCGGTCATCGGGTGGACCACCACCAGACCCCGTACGCTTTTCTTCAGCTTGCCCATATCGGCCTGCTCTTTTTTGGTAATGGCGCGGCGGTGCGGCATATTCATCAGCTTCTGCGCTTCTTTACTCAGCTTCTGGCTTTTCACTTCGCGCAGGCGCTCGATCTCCGCTTCCAGCTTCGCGGTCTCTTTCTCAAGCTCGGCGTACTTCTCGGCGGAGTCTACCAGCGAGAGACCGGCCATCTGATGGCGGATCAGATCCAGGCGGTCGCTCAGGCGTTTAATTTCGTTCTTTTCGACTTCTTTCATGACAAATAACTCTGAAAACGGGGAATTTAGAGGGAAGGATACACCAATGTGAGCAGGCTTACTTCTGAAACGCTTTTTTTAAGCTGATTCGGGAAATCAGCTCAGTCAGGGAAAGAACCATCGTGGAACGGACAACCTGTTGATAACGCAGCTTTTGCATGGCGTACAGTTCCGGGTCGCTGTTATCAAAATGGGGGGCAGGGGGGAGCGCGGTAACGCAATGCAGCTCGCCGAAGGGGCCAAGGATCTCGTCATCGGTAAAGGTGTACTCATTACCGTCATGATTGAGCTCTTCGCGCAGCGCCATCAACAGCTCCGCATCTTCATACTCTTGTCGGTTCAGCACGCCAAGACCATAAATCAACTTCAGACGCACGGATAAATCGCCCAGCGGTCCGTCGCCGTCCAGTAACGGTTCTACAGCATATTTTACCGCGTAGTCGTCTTTGCGAAACACCTGAAGTACCAGGATATTCACCGCCTCGGTTAACAACTCGACGGCGGTAATCAGGAAACTTCGTACGGTTTTGCCAGCATTCAGACGCTCAAGCACACGATTTTCAAAGGCCTGGGTTTGTTCCATTATTGCCTGCATATCTGACAATCTGTAATCAGGGCGCAGGATCACCTGCGCCTCACTGTGCATCATTTGGTTGCGTTATATGCGTTAACCGCCTCCGCAACCACGTCGCTGTTGGCGTCCAGACCGGAAATCTGCGCCAGCGCAGCCTGTGCGCCCTGGTCATCAATCAGCTGAGCCAGCTCCTGCGCCTGCGGATCCTGCTCGCTGCGGTAGTGCATCGCGGCGGCAATCCCTTTCACCAGGTTGGCGTGCGGCAGGCCGTATTCCAGCGTACCCAGCAGCGGCTTAATCAGGCGATCGCCCGCGCTCAGCTTACGCAATGGCTGGCGGCCCACGCGCTCAACGTCATCTTTCAGATACGGGTTTTCAAAACGACCGAGGATTTTCTGGATGTATGCTGCGTGTTTATCAGCATCAAAACCGTAGCGTTTGATCAGCACCGCGCCGCTCTCTTCCATTGCCCCTTTTACCACCGCGCGGATCTTCTCGTCGAGGATCGCATCACGAATAGTCTGATGACCGGCCAATTTTCCGAGGTACGCGGTTATAGCATGACCCGTGTTCAGCGTGAAGAGTTTACGTTCCACAAATGCCATCAGGTTATCCGTTAATTCCATACCTGGAATGGTCGGCAGCGCGCCTTTAAATTGGGTTTTGTCCACGATCCACTCGCTGAAGGTTTCTACCGTCACTTCCAGCGGGTCGTTAGTTGCAGATTCTGACGGCGGAACGATACGGTCAACGGCAGAATCCACGAAGCCAACGTGCGCTTCAACCCAGGCTTTGTCTTCGTCCGCAACGGCGGCCAGAACGTGGCCTTTCAACTGCGTGGTGCCACGCACCATATTTTCACAGGCAATGATGTTCAGCGGGGTATCAATGCCCTGCGCTTTACGTTTTGCCAGACCTTTTGCGACCGCAGGCGCGATGCGCTCAAGTACCACCGGGCCCACCGCGGTGGTCACCAGGTCAACGCTGGCGATGAGGTCGATAACATCGTCGCCAATGCTGCTTACCGCGTTGACGCCAGAGACCGTTTCAACCTGCTCGTTTTCTCCCACCACGTGTACCTGGTAGCTATGACGGGCATTCAGGGCATCCAGAACGACCTGATTCACATCGGCGAATGTCAGCGTAATGCCCGCGTCTGCCAGCAGTTTGCCGATAAAGCCACGACCGATATTACCTGCGCCAAAATGTAATGCTTTCATAGTGTTAACCTTTATCAATGTTTTTACCCGAGAGGGCTGGGGTGAGGAACGTTTACCCCTCACCCTAGCCCTCTCCCCTAAGGGGAGAGGGAAGATACGCTGTTATTTGTTGAGGAGTGCCAGCACTTCTTCAACGCTTTCAGTCTGTGCCAGACGCTCGATGACGGACTCATCATCCAGCGCGTTGGTCAGGCTGGTAATCACCTGGATGTGCTCGTTATTGCGAGCGGCGATACCAATCACCAGGCGGGCAATGTCGTCTTCTTCTTCACCGAAGCGCACGCCATCAGGATACTGGCAGAACACCACGCCGGTTTTGAGCACGCGGTCTTTCGCTTCCACCGTACCGTGCGGTACCGCGATGGATTCGCCCAGGTAGGTTGGCGTCAGTTTTTCGCGTTCCAGCATCGCGTCGACATATTCAGGCTGAACGTAGCCGCCTTTCACCAGCTGCTCACCGGCAAAGCGAATTGCCTCTTCTTTGGTGGCTGCGGTACGACCGAGGAAGATGTTCTCCGCGCCCAGCTTAAACAGGTGAGCATTGCTCTCGTCAAAGCTGTCCTGCAGGCTGGTCCGCACTTTCACTTCGTTGTCTTCGTGACGCTGTGCGGCCACCAGACGTTCAGTCAGGCTGGTGTACAGGCCGCTGTCGAGGAAGTTGGTCAGCGAAATATGCTGTGCCTGCGGTACCTGGCGCATGGCGCGTTCGGTCAGGTCACGGTGCGTAATCACCAGGTCAACATCCGGTGGCAGGCTGTTAATGGCGCTGTTGGTCACTGAGATATTGGTCAGGCCTGCATCCTGCACTTTCTTACGCAGCACGCCGGCACCCATTGCGCTGGAACCCATACCGGCATCACAGGCAACGATGATTTTACGCACGTGGCTCAGGTCGTTAGAAACATCACCCGCTGACAGCGGCGTTGCGCCTTTGGACTCGGCTTTCATGTCGTGCATACGACGGGTGGCCGCTTCGATATCGTCATCTTCTTTCACTTTGCTGGTTTTCAGCAGGATAGAAGCGACCACGAAGGAGACCGCCATTGCCGCACAGATAGCCGCGATGTTAGCAAAATAGGCACCTTTCGGCGTCATTGCCAGTACCGCCAGGATAGAGCCCGGAGACGCTGGAGAAACCAGACCACCGTTCAGCACGCTCAGAGTGAACACACCGGTCATACCGCCGAGGATAACGGCCAGGATCAGACGTGGGTTCATCAGCACGTACGGGAAGTAAATTTCGTGAATACCGCCCAGGAAGTGAATGATAGCCGCACCGCCAGCAGACTGCTTCGCGCTGCCGCGACCAAAGAACATGTACGCCAGCAGAACGCCCATACCCGGACCCGGGTTCGCTTCAATCAGGAAGAAGATGGACTTGCCGAGGTCATGAGACTGCTGAATACCCAGCGGTGAGAAGATACCGTGGTTGATGGCGTTGTTCAGGAACAGGATTTTCGCCGGTTCAACAAAGATAGACGCCAGAGGCAGCATGTCGTGCGCCACCATGAAGTTAACGCCCGCCGCCAGAATCTTGGACAGGACTTCAACTGCCGGGCCAATGCCGAGGAACGCCAGAATCGCGAGGATCATCCCGATGATGCCCGCAGAGAAGTTGTTCACCAGCATCTCGAAGCCGGATTTGATTTTGCCATCAACCCAAACGTCGAATTTCTTAATCGCCCAGCCACCCAGAGGACCGGCGATCATCGCACCGAGGAACATCGGCATATCCGCACCGACGATAACACCCATGGTTGTGATGGCACCCACTACGCCACCACGGTCACCGCCCACCAGACGACCACCGGTATAACCGATGAGCAGCGGCAGCAGGTAAGTAATCATTGGGCCAACAAGTTTCGCCAGCGTTTCGTTAGGCAACCACCCTGTCGGAATGAATAATGCAGTGATGATACCCCACGCGATAAACGCGCCGATATTTGGCATCACCATATTGCTGAGGAAACGACCAAAGCTTTGAACTTTGATCTTGAAATCGGATGACATAAAACACCCCTTCTTCTGTTTACGCTTAGGCTTGCGGCCCGAGGTTTATTGTTAATGAGGCGGCAGAGGTAGCCGGGCCCTGTTCTGATGCTGTGAAATCTGGCACTGAATCGTTCAACTGTCCAGACAGCGAAAAATTGTGTGATCACAATCACGTAAATGCAGGGGGTGTGGCGGGAAAAGAGGTGATCTGAATCACAAAACCACAGTCTAAAAAAAACACAATGGGGAGAAAATCGGCAAAACACCCCTGTTTTTGTGATATGTGTCACATTTAGTTGTCGCGAGTTTGTTTCTGAGTTGTGATTTAATTCACAAAAAATTTTTATACGGATTTCTCCGGCTGTGATCGGCGGCAAATTCTGCCTGACGAATGAGCGTCACGATGGTTCTGGGCAACACGCAAAGCTAAAAAACCACTTTTCATGTGTGGTATGGCGAAAAGCGAAAACGTGGATTACGTTCATAATGTAAGGTTAAGTATATTATTATTCAGGATATATTTTGACACGTTTATAAACTTGCATGGAGATATTATAAAAACCGATACTCCCCGGCTCTGAAATAACCAGTCTACCTTTTATGTTTAAAAATAAATTAATTAGGTTGCGTACTGTTTTATTAATTTAATGAGTTGACGTTGTTTAAGTGAGGAGAATATGTTTCTCAACTATTTTGCGCTGGGCGTATTGATTTTTGTTTTTCTGGTTCTGTTTTACGGAATCATCGCCATTCATGACATCCCCTATAACATGGCCAAAAAGCGTAATCATCCCCATGCCGATGCAATCCACACGGCGGGCTGGATTAGCCTGTTTACGCTCCATGCCATCTGGCCGTTCCTGTGGATCTGGGCCACGCTGTACCGGGAAGATCGCGGTTGGGGCATGCAAAACCACATCACCAAACCTGATGAGGTGCCGGGTATGGATGCGCTGGCCAAACGCGTGGCCGAATTAGAACAAAAGCTGGCAGCGGTACAGCCCACTGCTGATACGAAAACGCTGGAGCGCTAATTATGGATCTGTTGATTATTTTGACCTACGTGGCGTTTGCCTGGGCGATTTTTAAAATATTCCGTATTCCGGTCAACCAGTGGACGCTCGCCACCGCCACATTAGGTGGGGTATTTATTGTGGCGGGCCTCATTTTATTAATGAACTATAACCACCCGTATACGTTTACGGCGCAAAAAGCGGTTATTTCCATTCCGATTACGCCGCAGGTGACCGGCGTGGTCAGCGAAGTTACTGATAAAAATAACCAGCTTATTAAAAAAGGCGAAGTGTTATTTAAACTTGACCCGGGCCGCTATCAGGCACGGGTCGACAGACTGCAGGCCGACCTGGTGACCGCGACGCACAATATCGACGTGCTCAAAGCGCAACTGTCGGAAGCAGTAGCCAACACCACGCGCGTGTCCGCCGAGCGGGGCCGTCTGTATAAAGATTACCAGCGCTATCTCAAAGGCAGCCAGGCGAAGGTAAACCCGTTCTCTGAGAGCGATATCGACAACGCGCGGCAGAACTATCTGGCTCAGGACGCGCTGGTAAAAGGCTCAGTGGCGGAACAGACGCAGATCAAAAGCCAGTTAGACAGCATGGTGAACGGCGAACAGTCGCAGATAGCCTCTTTACGCGCCCAGCTGGCCGAAGCCAAATACAACCTGGATCAGACCGTGGTGCGTGCGCCGAGCAATGGCTACATCACTCAGGTGCTGATTCGCCCGGGAACGTATGCCGCCGCGCTGCCGCTGCGCCCGGTCATGGTCTTTATTCCTGAACAGAAACGCCAGATTGTGGCCCAGTTCCGTCAGAACTCGCTGCTGCGTCTGAAGCCGGGCGATGAAGCGGAAGTGGTGTTTAACGCCCTGCCGGGGCAGGTCTTCTCCGGCAAGCTCACCAGCATTCTGCCGGTGGTGCCAGGGGGCTCGTATCAGGCGCAGGGGGCGCTGCAGTCGCTAACGGTAACACCGGGAACGGATGGCGTGCAGGCGCTGATAGAACTGGAGCCTAACGCCGACGTTGATGCGTTGCCGGACGGTATTTACGCGCAGGTGGCGGTCTATTCCGACCATTTCGCGCACGTCTCGGTGATGCGTAAAGTCCTGCTGCGCATGACCAGCTGGATGCACTATCTCTATCTTGATCATTAATCCTCGCCGGGCAGGAATGCGACATGCATACCTGCCCTTTTTTCAGCGCTTGATCCATACTGACTTTTTCTGGCATCAAGGATCAGGCAATGAAACTCATCGGCAGCTACACCAGTCCCTTCGTGCGAAAGATCTCGATTCTCCTGCTGGAGAAAGGGATTGAATTTGAATTCGTTAATGAACAGCCCTATAACGCCGAAAACGGCGTTGCGCAGTACAACCCGCTGGGGAAAGTCCCGGCGCTGGTAACGGACGAGGGCGAATACTGGTTTGATTCCCCGATTATCGCTGAGTACATCGAGTTGCTCGGCGTTGCGCCAGCTATGTTACCGGCAGATCCGAAGGCGGCCCTGGCAGTGAAGCAAATTGAAGCGCTGGCCGATGGCATCATGGATGCGGCGTTAACTTCCGTGCGCGAGCAGGCAAGGCCCGTTGCTCAGCAGTCGGAAACGGAGCTGCTGCGCCAGCGTGAGAAAATCAGCCGCAGCCTGGACAGGTGCGAGCAGCTCATCCAGGAGGGCAAAATAGCAACGGATAGCCTGAATCTGGCGACGATCGCTATCGCCTGCGCCATTGGTTATCTCAACTTTCGTCGCGTCTCCCCTGGCTGGTGCGTCGACCGTCCGCTGCTGGTGAAGCTCGCCGAAACGCTCTTCCAGCGCGAGAGCTTCGCCCGTACCGAACCGCCAAAGGCTTGACGCGGGTTATAACACTTCGCGTCAGGAGGCGGTACAATCCCTCCACATGTTAACTCCCTCTCCCGTCGGGAGGGGGGATGATATTTACTCGCCAGGCGCTTTCATGACTACTCATCACTCCCTGTACAGCCAGATCCCCGCTACCGACCGACTCCTTCGTGAACCCCTTATTCATTCCGCTGTCGAGCGGTTCGGCCATACCGCGACGGTTGAGATGTTACGTCTGCTTCAGGACGAGGCCCGGCGCCATATTCAGGCAGAAAATGCCTTGCCCGGCTGGTGCGTGGCGTGGGAGCAGGAGCTGGAACAGAGGCTGGTTGAGAAAGGGCAAAGCGCGTTGCGCCCGGTGATTAACCTGACGGGGACAGTCCTGCATACCAATCTCGGGCGTGCGCAGCAGGCGGAAGAGGCGGTAGATGCCGTAACGCAGGCCATGCGTTCGCCTGTCACGCTGGAGTACGATCTCGACGGTGCAGGACGCGGGCATCGTGATCGGGCCCTGGCGGATCTGCTTTGCCAGCTCACCGGTGCTGAAGATGCCTGCATTGTGAATAACAACGCGGCGGCGGTCCTGTTGATGCTGGCAGCGACCGCCAGCGGCAAAGAGGTGGTCGTCTCGCGCGGCGAACTGGTGGAGATTGGCGGCGCGTTTCGCATCCCGGACGTGATGCGCCAGGCGGGCTGTACCCTGCATGAAGTGGGTACCACTAACCGGACCCATGCGAAAGATTACCGTGCGGCGGTTAATGAAAACACCGCCCTGCTGATGAAGGTCCACACCAGTAATTATCATATCGAAGGGTTCACTAAAACCGTTGAAGAGGCCGAGCTGGCGGCGATAGGCCAGGAGCTGAATGTGCCGGTCGTTGCCGATCTCGGCAGCGGCTCGCTGGTGGATCTGAGCCAGTATGGTCTGCCGAAAGAGCCGATGGTGCAGGAGATGATTGCGGCGGGCGTTAGCCTGGTCAGTTTTTCTGGTGATAAGCTGCTGGGCGGGCCGCAGGCCGGGATCATCGTCGGTAAGCGTGAATTGATTGCGAAACTGCAGCAGCATCCGCTGAAGCGCGCCCTGCGTGCCGATAAAATGACGCTTGCCGCGCTGGACGCGACGCTGCGGCTCTATCTCCACCCGGAGAAACTGGCGGAACGCCTGCCAACGCTGCGTCTGTTAACGCGTGATGCCGCCTCGATTCGCGCGCAGGCCGAGTTACTGTTGCCCAATGTCGCGTCGCATTACACCGATTTCGACGTGCGCATTGAGTCCTGCCAGTCGCAAATTGGCAGTGGCTCGTTACCGGTGGATCGGCTGCCCAGCGCGGCCCTGACCTTCACCCCGCGCGATGGCCGCGGCAGCAGGCTTGATGCGCTCTCTGCGCGCTGGCGTGCTCTGCCTACGCCGGTTATCGGGCGAATTTACGATGGCCGAATCTGGCTGGATCTACGCTGTCTTGAAGATGAAGAGCGATTTCTGGAGATGCTGTTGAAATGATTATTGCCACCGCCGGTCATGTTGACCACGGAAAAACCACCTTGTTGCAGGCCATCACGGGCGTGCATGCCGATCGCCTGCCGGAAGAGAAAAAGCGCGGTATGACCATCGATCTGGGTTATGCCTACTGGCCGCAGCCCGATGGCCGCGTGCTGGGCTTTATTGATGTCCCCGGACACGAAAAGTTTCTTTCCAACATGCTGGCGGGGGTCGGTGGTATTGACCATGCCCTGCTGGTGGTGGCCTGTGATGACGGCGTTATGGCGCAAACGCGTGAACACCTGGCGATCCTGCAGTTGACGGGCAACCCACAGCTAACCGTGGCGCTGACCAAAGCCGATCGTGTGGACGCGACGCGTATTAACGAGGTGCGCGAGGCGGTGGAGGCCACGTTGCGCGAATATGGCTTTACCGATGCTGCGCTGTTTGAAACAGTCGCCACAGAAGGGCGCGGGATCGACGCACTTCGCCACCATTTGCAGCAGCTTTCGTCGCGGGAACATGCCGGCCATCATCGCTTTCGTCTGGCCATCGACAGGGCGTTTACCGTTAAAGGTGCAGGTCTGGTGGTGACCGGTACCGCCCTGAGTGGGGAAGTGAAGGTGGGCGATACCGTATGGCTGACGGGTATTAACAAACCGATGCGGGTGCGCGGGTTGCATGCACAAAACCAGCCCGTTGATCATGCCCATGCCGGGCAGCGTATCGCCCTCAATATTGCCGGCGATGCGGAGAAAGCGCAGCTAAACCGCGGCGACTGGCTGCTGTCTGAGGCGCCGCCAGAACCGTCTGAGCGGGTGATTGTCTCCCTGCAGACGCATATCCCGCTCAGTCAGTGGCAGCCGCTGCATATCCACCATGCGGCCAGCCATATCACCGGGCGCGTGTCGCTGCTGGAAAACGATCTCGCTGAACTGGTTTTCGATACGCCACTCTGGCTGGCAGATAATGACCGTCTGGTGCTGCGTGATATCTCGGCGCGAGAAACGCTGGCCGGGGCGCGGGTGGTGGCGCTCAATCCGCCGCGTCGCGGGAAGCGTAAACCGGAGTATTTGCAGTGGCTGTCGGCACTGGCGCAGGCCAGTAACGACAAGGCTGCGCTGGAGGTGCATCTTGAACGCGGTGCGGTGAACCTGACCGACTTCGCCTGGGCACGACAGCTCAGCAACGAAGGCCTCCTCCCGCTGACCCAGCAGCCGGAATTTATCCAGGCCGGTAATAACCTGCTGAACGCGCCGGTTGCGGCGTGCTGGCAGCGAAAAGTGTTAAACACGCTTGCCACCTACCATGAACAGCATCAGGATGAACCTGGCCCGGGGCGCGAGCGCCTGCGTCGTATGGCGCTGCCAATGGAAGACGATGCGCTGGTGCTGTTGCTGATAGAAAACATGCGTGAAAGCGGCGTGATCAAAAGCCACCACGGCTGGCTGCATCTGCCGGATCACAAAGCCGGGTTCACCGCAGAGCAAGAGGCAATCTGGCAAAAAGCGGCCCCTCTGTTTGGCGATGAGCCCTGGTGGGTTCGCGATCTCGCCCGTGAAACGAATACCGACGAGCAGGTGATGCGCCAGGTATTGCGCCATGCCGCGCAGCAGGGGCTCATCGTTGCGATCGTGAAAGATCGTTATTACCGCAACGATCGTATCGTCGCGTTTGCCAGCCTGATCCGCGAACTGGATCAGGCGCGAGGCTCCACCTGTGCGGCTGATTTCCGCGATCGTCTGAACGTGGGGCGAAAGCTTGCCATTCAGATCCTGGAATATTTCAACCGCATCGGTTTTACCCGCCGTCGCGGTAACGACCATTTATTACGGGATTCGTTGCTCTTTCCAGAAACAGCGTGACCCCTGTCGTAAACACCACTCCCGGCTGGCGATAAAATCACCAGCCGGTACTACCCTTGTTGTACACCAACAGCAAGGAGACGGTCATGACAAACAATCCTCCCTCTTCACGCATTCAGCCAGGCGAGTACGGTTTCCCTCTCAAGCTAAAACCCCGTTATGACAACTTTATTGGCGGCGACTGGGTGGCACCCGTCGACGGCGAATACTATTCCAACCTGACTCCCGTCACCGGCCAGCCGCTGTGCGAGATAGCCAGCTCAGGCAAGCGCGATATCGATCTGGCGCTGGATGCGGCGCATAAAGCCAAAGATAAATGGGGACAGACTTCCGTGCAGGACAGGGCGGCGATCCTGTTCAAAATTGCCGACCGGATGGAGCAAAATCTTGAGTTGCTGGCGACGGCAGAAACCTGGGATAACGGCAAGCCGATCCGTGAAACGATGGCGGCCGATGTGCCGCTGGCGATTGACCACTTCCGCTATTTTGCCTCCTGTATTCGTGCTCAGGAGGGGGGAATTAGTGAAGTCGATAGCGACACCGTGGCGTATCACTTCCACGAGCCGCTGGGCGTGGTGGGGCAGATTATCCCGTGGAACTTCCCGCTGCTGATGGCGAGCTGGAAAATGGCGCCCGCGCTGGCGGCCGGGAACTGCATTGTGCTGAAACCGGCCCGCTTAACGCCGCTTTCAGTACTGCTGCTGATGGACATTATCGGTGACCTGCTGCCCCCGGGGGTGATTAACGTGGTCAACGGGGCCGGGGGGGAGATTGGGGAATATCTGGCGACCTCAAAACGCATCGCCAAAGTGGCGTTTACCGGCTCGACGGAAGTGGGTCAGCAGATCATGCAGTACGCCACCCAGAACATCATTCCGGTGACGCTGGAGCTGGGCGGAAAATCCCCGAACATCTTCTTCGAGGACGTGATGGCGGAAGAGGACGCCTTCTTCGATAAAGCGCTGGAAGGGTTTGCGCTGTTTGCCTTTAACCAGGGCGAAGTCTGCACCTGCCCAAGCCGCGCGCTGGTGCAGGAGTCCATCTATGAGCGCTTTATGGAACGGGCCATTCGCCGCGTGGAGTCGATCCGCAGCGGTAACCCGCTAGATAACGTGACGCAGATGGGCGCGCAGGTGTCGCATGGACAGCTGGAAACCATCCTTAATTACATTGATATCGGCAAAAAAGAAGGGGCGGATGTCCTGACCGGTGGACGCCGTAAAGTGCTCGGCGGCGATCTGCAGGAAGGGTATTACCTTGAGCCGACCATACTGTCTGGCAAAAACAATATGCGCGTTTTCCAGGAGGAAATTTTTGGACCGGTGCTGGCCGTGACCACCTTCAAAACGATGGAGGAGGCGCTGGAGATTGCCAACGATACGCCGTATGGCCTGGGGGCAGGCGTCTGGAGCCGCAACGGCAATCTGGCGTATAAAATGGGCCGGGGGATCCAGGCCGGACGCGTATGGACCAACTGTTATCACGCCTACCCGGCGCACGCGGCCTTTGGGGGCTATAAGCAGTCAGGCATCGGGCGTGAAACGCACAAAATGATGCTGGAGCATTATCAGCAGACGAAATGCCTGCTGGTCAGCTACTCCGATAAACCGCTGGGGCTGTTCTAGTCATCCAGCTCAGGCCGTCCGTGGGCGGCCTGAGCTATTTGCTGGCGAAGATTATTCAGGACGCCATCCAGAACATATTGCACGCGCCATGGCTGGTATTCACGCTTGCGGAAGATGGCCGTCAGATCCAGCCACCACTCTTCCTGATGCGGGAAGCAGGGAACAAGTGAACCGTTTTTTAACTCTTTTCTCAGGCTCTCTTTCGGCGCAAAGACGATACCGAGATTATTCCTCGCCAGCTCCAGGGCAGTTTGCGTATTGTCGCAAATATAATTCCCGGTAACCCGGTAATCCTGTACATCATCACTGCCATGAACGCGGAACCGCCAGATGTTAGCATCATCCACCAGCATGGAGTCGATTAGAATACAGGAGTGATGAATTAAATCTTCCGGGCCGTTTAACGGGTGCTGATTTAAATACTCCTCGGTCGCGAAGGCGGTAACGGAATATTGGGTTAATACACTTGCGACCAGACTTTCATCTTTCGGCTGAGCATAGGTAATTAAAATATCGCAGTCATCCGGAAAGGTCACCCCCTCAGAAAATTCATTGCGATCCAGATTGTATGTTTTCAACGAAATACGAATATCGCCAATGTCTTTTATCTGGTGGATCACATGACGAGAGAGATAGGTCACGATGCCTGTCGGGGCGTAAATCGTCACCTTTCCACGCTTTTCATGCTTATAATCGGCAATAAAATTAATAAGCTGACTATTTTTATCCAGCGTGGCGTTCACGTAAGGAAGCAAGGCCTCACCAAACTGCGTTAGCGCAAGCTGACGGGTGGTGCGCTCAAAGACCTTGAGACCGACTCGTGTTTCAAAATCAGAGAGATATTTACTGACGTTGGCCTGTGCCATGCCCAGCAGGGCGGCGGCGTCGCCAATGCTGTGGGTGGCGGCGATGACGGAAATTATTTTTAATTCGCGGGGTTTTAGTTGTAATTTATTCATCATGCCCACCCATCTATATGATTTTATATATAATATTATATAAACAGCGGCGTTGCATACGCAAATTTGTAACCATTATTATTCGCCTCGCTTGTTCGGCGTTTAAATGGATTACATGGAATGACTATTAAAAACAATTTACTCATCGCTGCCACGTTATTTGCGACCTCATCCGCAATGGCCGGTGACTTTTCACTTGGCGCGGGGGCTGTATTTAATGAGTCACCTTATAAAGGGTATAATGAAAATACCACCGCGGTTCCGTTAATTAGCTATGAAGGTGACCGATTCTATGTGCGCCAGACCACAGGTGGATGGATCCTGTGGAAAGACGAAAAAAATGAATTTAGCCTGACCGCGTCGTGGATGCCGCTGCATTTTGATCCCGACGATAACGACGACCCTCAGATGAAACATCTGGATGAGCGTAAAGCGTCTGCTTTCCTGGGTGGCGCCTATTACCGCCATGAAAACTGGGGCTCGCTGAAAATTGCCGTTTCCGGCGATGCGATGGATGAAAGCGGTGGCGTAGTCGGTGAGATTTCGTACTTCCGCCCCATCCGCATGGAACGCCTCACGCTGACGCCATCTGTGGGCATTTTCTACAGTGACGAGAGCTATAACGACTACTACTACGGGGTTTCCGGCAGCGAGTCTCGCCGCTCAGGTCTCAATGAATACGCCGCCGGTGACAGCTGGACGCCATACGTGGGTCTGGCGGCAAAATATCAGTTAACCCAGAACCTGTTCCTTAACGCCAGCGCGGTATATACCGTATTGCCTGACGACGTGAAGAACAGCCCGATGATCGACCGCGACGACAGCTTTGCGCTGATGACCGGGCTGAGCTGGCGCTTCTGATGCTGTAAAGCCGGGTGGCGGCTTCACCTTACCCGGCGTTGTGATAGCGCCTGTATTTCGATCTGCAATTTACCTGTTCCGCCTTTCTTTTTGCGTTGCTCCTTCCTGTTCAGACAAAACCCGGCTGCGTTTGCATTTCCTTTCGTCTATTGTCATCTGCACCAGTAGCTATGGTGTGTATGATGTGTATAATCATGGAAGGATTGGAATGTGAAAAGTGCGGATGTCATTACTGTTCTGGTCAGGCATGGCTGGAAATGTGTAAGAACGAAAGGAAGCCATCATCAGTTTCGCCACCCAGTACATGCGGGGTTGGTGACCGTTCCACATCCCAAAAAGGACATAAAACCCGGCACCCTCGCGCAAATCTGGCGGCAGGCGGGAATCAAACACTGATATCAGGAGTAGTTATGTTTTATCCGGCTTACATTCATTCTGATCCCGACGGTAGCGCCAGCGGTTTTTTTCCTGACGTTCCTGGTTGTTTTTTTGCCGGCAATTCTCTGGATGATGCTTTTCAGGATGCACGTGATGCACTGACAGCTCACTTCGAAGCGCTATTTGAAATGGATGAAGAGTTACCTCTCCCTGGCAATGTTGAAGCACATCTTGAAGCCACACCGGGTGATTTTATCGGCGGACAATGGTTGCTTGTAGATATCAATATGAAGCAATTCGACGGTAAGGCCGAGCGTATCAATATCACCCTGCCTCGTCGATTGCTGGTGAAAATTGATTCTTTTGTGAATGAGCATCCGCAGTTTAGTAACCGAAGCGCTTTTCTTGCTGAGGCAGCGCGTCGCGTGCTGCCTTAACGATCCCTCTCCCGTGGGAGAGGGTTGGGGTGAGGGCATCAGGCCGCAGATATTCAGTCCTCATCCACCCAAATGCGCATTTCCCCTTCTCCCCGGTTAGCCCAGCTAAACCACGGAATAAAGGTCAACGTTTTGGGTTGACGTTGCACCGCAGGACGGTCGTACTGCCATAACGCCTCCGATCCCGCTTCTGCGGCGTCATGCGTGACACCTTCCGCCTGAATCAGCATCTTATGAGCGAAAATTCCTTTACCCTCGAAAACCCGGAATTCACTGTCGGCAGGCAGAGCAAGATTATGCAGGTTGGCGCCATTGTCGGCTTCTTCAAGGCAGTAGACCAGCGGACCGCGCTGCAGCGCGACCTTTCCGGCCTGCTGACGAACCTGTGGGTGACCGTACACGCGGCGGACCGGCATCGGTAAGGTTAGCGTGAGCGTATCGCCCTCCTGCCAGCGACGGGTGAGGTGAAGATAGCCCCGTGATACCTCGCCCGTCATGCCTTCTCCGTTCAGCGACACGTGAGGATTTGCGCACCAGTCCGGCAGTCGCAGGGCCAGGGTGTGCGTCACCGGTACGGGCGAGACGATCTCAATGTTGACCTCTTCCTGCCACGGATAATTACCGCTGATCCGCAGCTTAAGCGTCTCATCGCCCACCGGGATGGTGACCTCATTCCCTACGTAGAGATTAATGAAAAGCGCATCCGGGCGAACGGTGTAAATGTAATGCCCCAGCGACGTCAGCACGCGGGCGATATTCGGCGGGCAACAGGCGCAGCCGAACCAGCGCTGACGAACCGGTTTGACGTGGTCATAGATGTGGTTAAAGGCCAGCGTCCTGGGGTGCACTTCCAGCGGGTTAACATAGAAGAAATGTTTACCGTCCAGCGCCATGCCGCCCAGCACCGTGTTGTACAGGGCGCGCTCCATCACGTCGGCGTAGCGGCTATCCGCCTCCATCTCCAGCATCCGACGGGCAAACATCATCAGGCCAATCGAGGCGCAGCTTTCGGCATACACCGTATCGTTGGGCAGATCGTAATCACTGCTGAAGGCTTCTCCGCTACTTTGCGAACCAATCCCGCCGGTAATGTACAGCTGGCGCTGCGCCATGTTGTTCCACAGGCGTAAGCAGTCCTGACGTTTTGCGTCGTCTTTGCTCAGACGGGCCAGGTGTGCCATACCCGCCATCAGGTAGACAAAACGCACCGCATGGCCAATCGCTGTTTGTTGTTCAGCAAGTGGTTGATGCGCCTGGCTGTAAGCTTTGTCCTTGACCATCCATGCCGGGCCGTAGGTGTGCCAGTACGATGTTCTGCCGCGCTTCTCGTATTCAATATCATAGAAGTGAGGCTGCGTACCGCGCGCCTCAATGAAGTATTTCACCAGGTTCAGGTAGCGTGGCTCCTGAGTAACGTCGTACAACCGCATCAGCGCCAGCTCGATTTCCGGGTGGCCCGGATAGCCGTGAAGCTGGCCTTCCCGGGGGCCGAAAACGGTGTCGATATGATCTGCCAGTTTACACACCACCTCCAGCAGTCGGCGTTTTCCGGTGCCCTGAAAATACGCCACGCCAGCTTCGATCATATGCCCGGCGCAGTAAAGTTCGTGGCACTCGGCCAGATTTGTCCAGCGTTCGTCGGGCGCTTTGACGGTGAAGTACGTATTGAGATAACCATCTTCACACTGTGCCGCGGCGATCAGTTCAATCACCTCATCGGCGGTTTTTTCCAGTTCAGCATCGGGTTTCTGACACAGCGACCACGCCACGGCTTCCAGCCATTTCGCCACGTCACTGTCCTGAAATACCATGCCGTAGAACTCACCTTCTTCAAGACCTGCCGCAATGCGGAAGTTGGTGATGGCATGACTGGGCTCGGCTTCTGCCACTCGATCGTTGAGCGCATCCCACTGATAGGGGATGACCACATCACGCACCAGCCGCTGATACTGGCCAAGAAACGGATCGTTGATTTTCAGGTTATGCAGGTCGGCTTCCATTATGGACATCACGTTCTCCTCAGGACGGTACATGACGCTGGCGCAAATCGGTGGCAATGCGCGACATCATCGGATTGTTGAGCCTGCACCAGCGGATTGAGACCGCCAGCAGCAGGTGGAAAAGGGCAGGGAGCAGCGTCTCCATGGCGGTAATGCCCTGCAGCGAGGCGGGCGTCTGGTTACCCGCTCCCGGCTGATAGGCGACGGCGATAAACACCAGGCTGATGATCCCGGCGCTGGAGGCCCACGCCAGCTTGATGAAAAACAGGTTGAAGGCGAAGTTCATGCCCGACGATCGCACGCCGGTCTTCCACTCGCCGTAGTCGTCGGCAAAAGCCATCAGCGAGAAGTGCAGCGGCAGGGTAAAGCCCAGGATGACGCCGTTACTCAGAATTACGATCAGCCAGAGCGTCTGATGCGCCGGGCCGCCGGGCAGGAACCACATGCCAGCCGCGATCGCGGCGAGCACCAGGTTGGTGTAGTAGTAGAGTTTGACCGTATCAATACGGCGAGAGAGGGGGCTGACGATCACCGCCCCAAGGATCGCTGCGAAGGTCACCATGGTGAAAAACAGCGAGGTGTAGGCGGTGCTGCCCTGAAGCACATAGGTGATGAAGTACATGTATCCGCCGCCACGGATATTGAAGACGTTGATCAGCAAAAACGACATCACCAGCATCAGCAGCAGCTGGTCATTTTTACGCAGCCCTGCCAGGTGTTCGCGCAGGGTGAATTTACCCATCAGCGCCAGTGGGACGCGTTCACGGACCCAGAAGAAGCAGCAGAGAAACATCACCACGGCGAGGGTGCACAGGACGCCAACGCCCAGCTGATAACCCCGGGCGGCGTTGCCTTGCCCCAGCGCTGCCACCAGCCACGGCAGGCCGACGGAGACCAAAAATCCCGCAACGCCGCACAGCACAAAGCGCCATGACTGGCAGGAAATGACCTCGCTGTGGCGGGTGGTCATGGTGTTGATCAGCGCGCAGTAGGGCACGTTGATGGCGGTATAGCCGACGGACAGCAGCAGGTAGGTGCCGAATGCCCACGCAATTTTCACGCCCATGCTGGCTTCAGGTACGGTGAAGGTCAGCACGCCGATGATGCCAATAGGGAATGCCACCCACAGCTGCCAGGGACGAAAGCGCCCCCATCGGCTTTGGGTGCGGTCAGCAATCACGCCCATGACAGGGTCAGAAATCGCGTCAAATACGCGCAGGGCAATAAACAGCGTGCCGACAAGCGCCGGGGTCAGGCCAAAAATATCGGTATAGAAAAAGGTCAGGAAATTCATTATCAGACAGGTAATGACCGTGCCGCCCGCGTCGCCCAGGCCGTAGCCAATTTTCTCGCGAACGGACAAACGTTCTTCTCTCACCCGTTGTGCAACGTCAGACTCGGTAATCGGTGTGGAAGTCATGAGATAACTCCTCGGTAATCGATTTTTATCGTATTTGTGCAAGGTACCTCATTCATTCTGCACTGAACGCAAAGGGCAACAAGGGAAGGGAAAAGTATAAAAAGATGACGATTCCGACCTGATGAAGAAAGTGTGAGTTTGATCGGGCAGCTATAACGTAAATTGTTAATAATCAATGGATAAGTCAATTAAATGCGGCAATAAAAGCGGAATGGTGAATATCCATGCTCGAATTATCCATAGCGCTTCCGATTAAAGTGCAAAACGGCGGATTGTTTATTTCGCGGGGTGTGGGTCGCCACCCGGCGCGTAAATTAACGTCGTGGGAAATCATTTTCGTCGAAAAGGGGACATTAACGATCCAGGAGGAGAACCGTCTTTTTGAGGTGAAGGCGGGGGAGAGTTTATTGCTCTGGCCGAAGCGGCGGCATGTGGGTACAGAAGATTTTCCGGCCGATCTGCGATTTTACTGGCTGCATTTTGAGGTGAAACCTGGGCCTTCCGCTTTGCCGGAGGCTTCTCCGCTGACCATTGAACAACACTGCTGCGTGAGGGATGTCCCGTCGGTGATTGCGCTTTTTCGCCAGTTCCTCAGCGAGCAGGAAAAATTACAGCGCAGCGTGGCGCTGGAAATGCTTTTGCTACTGATTTTGCAGCAAATATCCCTCTCAGCAGGGTATGAGGACCGCCCCGATGAGGCCGGTGCAGCACTGGCCTGGAAGGCAAAACAGCTTATTCGCACGCAGTTTCATTTACCGCTCTCCACCTCGCTGCTGGCAAAATCGCTGCACTGTAATGCCGATTACCTCGGGCGCGTGTTTCGTCGGACATTTCATTTAACCCTGACGGAGGCGATTCATCGCCAGCGCGTCAGGGCGGCAGAAAAAATGCTGCTGAATGACTCAGCGTCATTAACGGAAGTGGCCACCCGCTGCGGTTTTAACGACGTGGGGTATTTCCGGCAGATATTTTCGAAGCATACCGGGTTAACGCCCGCCGTCTGGAAACGGCGGTACTGTAAAGAACACATTAATTCCGGTTGATCACTGCCCGTAATAGGCATGCGCACCGTGCTTGCGCAGATAATGTTTGTCGAGCAGTTCCTGCTGCATAACCGGAAGCTGCGGCGCAAGCTGGCGCGAAAACAGGCCCATGTACGCGCACTCTTCCAGCACCACGGCGTTGTGTACCGCATCGGCGGCATCTTTACCCCAGGCGAACGGGCCGTGGGAGTGCACCAGCACTGCGGGGATCTGCATGGGGCTGATGTCGCGCTCTTCAAAGGTTTTGATGATCACTTCACCGGTCTGATACTCGTAGTCTCCTGCGATCTCCGCCGTGGTCATCCGCCGCGTGCAGGGGATCGCGCCGTAGAAGTAGTCCGCGTGCGTCGTGCCCCATGCGGGCAGATCCTGACCTGCCTGAGACCAGATGGTGGCATGGCGGGAATGGGTATGGACGATGCCGCCAATCTCCGGGTAGCGACGGTACAGCGCAAGATGGGTAGGCGTGTCTGACGACGGTTTCATGCTGCCCTCGACTACCTCACCGGTGGCGATATTCACCACCACCATATCCTCCGCCGTCATCACGTCATACTCCACGCCGGACGGTTTGATCACCATCAGACCGCTGTCGCGATCCACCGCGCTGACGTTACCCCAGGTGAAGGTCACCAGCTGGTGGGCGGGCAGTGCCAGGTTGGCTGCCAGCACCTCGGCTTTGAGTTGTTCTAACATGTCATGCCTCCTTCCTGCATACGGGCTTCAATCCAGCGGCGCGCCTGGATAATCTCCAGCACCGGCTCTTTTGCTTTTTCGGTCCACATTTCAATCAGAAACGCGCCGCGGTAGTTCAGCTTATTGAGCGTATTAAACACGCCAACGAAATCGACGCAGCCCTCGCCAAACGGCACGTCGCGGAACTGTCCTGGGCTTTGTGCCGTGACGGGCTGGGTATCTTTCAGGTGAATTGCCGCGATGCGGTCAATGCCCAGCGTCAGTTCGGCGGCCACATCGTTACCCCACGCGCTGAGGTTGCCGACATCCGGGTAAACGCTAAACCACGGCGAGGCCAGCATCTCGTCCCACTTTTTCCATTTGCTGATGGAGTTCATAAACGCGGTGTCCATGATCTCAACGGCCACCATCACCTGTGCGGCGGCGGCCTGCTCGACCGCCCATGCCAGCCCTTCGGCGAAGCGTTGCCGGGTGCCTTCATCATGCTCTTCGTAATACACGTCATACCCGGCCAGCTGGATGGTGCGAATACCCAAATCACGCGCCAGTTTAATGGCGCTGGACATGATCTCGCGGGCGCGGGCGCGCACGGTTTCGTCCCGGCTGCCAAACGGGAAGCGGCGGTGGGCAGACAGGCACATGGAGGGGATCGACACACCTGTCTCCAGCATCGCTTCCACCAGCGATGCACGCTGTGTGGTGCTCCACGCCAGGCGCGACAGGCGTTCGTCCGTTTCATCTACCGACATTTCAACAAAATCAAAGCCACAGCTTTTTGCCAGCACCAGGCGCTCCGGCCAGGTGAGGGATTTCGGCAGCGCTTTTTCGTAAATACCTAATGGATGCTGACGCATGATTACGCTCCCCAGATGTCGCGGATTTGCGAATGGAAGGCCTCGGCCACCTGCGGTGGATTGGCAGCGCCTGCCAGTGCGCGACCGGCGATAAAGGCTTTGACGTTGATCTGCTTAAACAGCGGCAGGTCGGCCGGGGTGATGCCGCCGGTGACGGACAGCTGCAAACCAATGTCGGAGAGCGCCTTCATTCGGGCGAGATCTGCCTCACCCCACTGCTGACCGCTGGCCTGCGCGTCGCGTCCCCGGTGGTAGATGGCCTGCTTCACGCCGATGCGGTGCCAGGCGCGGGCATCGTCCAGCGTCCAGTTGCCAAACAGCTCCATCTGAATTTCCCCACCGCAGCGCAGCGCCACCGCGTGACCTTTTTCAACTGTGGCCAGCGGCGCGGCGCAGATGATGGTCATCCAGTTCGCGCCTGCGCCAAACGCCTGTTCTGCCAGCGTTTCTCCGGCGTCGGCCACCTTCCAGTCCGCCACGAGGGTTTTCCCTGGACACTGCTCGCGTAACGCACGCACGGCGTTAAGCCCTTCGGTCAGACATAAAATGGTGCCCGCTTCGATAATATCGACGTGATCGGAAAGCCTGGCGACATCGCGCTGGGCAGCCTGAAGTGAGGTGTGGTCGAGCGCCAGCTGCAGTAATGGTCGGCTCATAGGTCGTGCTCCTTAACACGGGCGTGATAACCCTGTAGTGCTGAAATCAGTAACTGGTAGCGCTGATACTTGCGCTGATAGGCCGCATGGGCGTGCATGTCGGGTTCAATGATCCGAATGTCGTGTCTGAGCGCGTGCTGCGCTGCGTAAAAATCGGCATAAACGCCGGTGCCGACCAGGGCGGCCAGCGCCGCGCCGGAACAGCCAGTCTCTTCCACCTGCGGGAGCGCAATTGCCAGACCGCTGACATCCGCCAGCATCTGCATCCATACGTCAGAGTGGGTCGGGCCGCCGGTGACGCGCAGTGCCTGTACGTCGGTAAAGCGTTCGAGCATGCGGTTTAGATGGGTCATATGGCTGAACACCACGCCTTCGTAAACTGCCTGTAAAAGATGCGCGCGAGTGTGCAACGCCTGCATGCCGTAGAAGCCGCTCGTCATCTCCAGCCCGGCGTTGCTGCCATAGAGAAACGGCAGAAAGAACAGATCGCTTTCGGCTTTCGGCAGGCTGGCCACGGCGCGGTTGATCTCGCTGAAAGACATTTCTCCCCACTGGGCGGTCAACCACTCAAGGTTGCCGGAAGAGGTGGGGCTGGCTTCGTGGACAATGTACTGCTGCGGGTGGACGTAACGCCCATAGACATAGGGATGCGGTTCGTTGTCCCGAAGCGCATTGGCAATCCCGCTGGTGACGGCCCAGGTGCCCATGACGGCGTTCAGCGTATGTTCGTCGTGCAGTCCGGCACAGATCGCGGTGGAAACCACATCAAACAGCCCACCAACGACGGGGGTTCCCGCCGCGAGACCGGTAAGTGCGGCAGCCTGAGCGGTGATTTCCCCGCAGATTTCTGCTGAACCGACAACGGGGGGCAGAGCGTTGTCGATTTCACTGATACCCAGCCAGCGCGTGAGCTGCGGATCGTACTGGCCGGTGTTCATGTTGTAGAGATTGGATTCAGAGATGTTGCTCTCTTCGCAGCCTTTTACGCCGGTGAGGCACCAGCGCAGGTAGTCGTGTGCCATCATCACGCAGCCAATCTGCTGATAGCGTTGTGGCTCATTCTCTTTGACCCAGCGCAGAAGAGAGGCCGGATGCCCGGTCCAGAGCGTCTGTCGCGTGTGCGGATAGAGTTTTTCGGGAATACCGTCCTGCTGCCAGCGCTGCACGATGTCCAGTGCCCGACGGTCTGAGGAGAGCATCGCATTGCCCAGAGGACGATCCTGTTTATCGAGTAGAAACAGCCCCTTGCCCTGCGCTGAAATGCCCACGCCTTTGAT
This sequence comes from Enterobacter cloacae complex sp. OE43NF, assembly GCF_023544405.1. Classification (NCBI taxonomy): domain Bacteria; kingdom Pseudomonadati; phylum Pseudomonadota; class Gammaproteobacteria; order Enterobacterales; family Enterobacteriaceae; genus Enterobacter; species Enterobacter cloacae complex sp. OE43NF. The sequence goes on along the minus strand of NZ_JAMJFW010000009.1, from coordinate 50,821 downwards.
CTGCTCGCCGCTAACCCGGGCGTTGTTGAGCAGAAGAGCGACGGTGGTGTGACACTGCTGCCACAGCTGGTTCATGTCCCGCTCCGCATAGCCTGCTCGCGGGCTGAGCGTGGCAACCGTGCGGCGTTCAATACAGACCTCTTTGCCCTCGCGGGTGTATAAACCGGCTTTCAGATAAGTACCGCCACAATCGATACCCAGCCAGAAGGGTTCTTTTTCACTCATCTTTGACTCTCTCGTCTTGCTTCCTCTCCCCGTGGGAGAGGGCGGGGGTTCTCGTCTTGCTCCCTCTCCCTGTGGGAGAGGGCTGGGGTGAGGGCATCAGGCCGCACGCTTATGCGGATTCACCGTAGGGTTAGGCTCCGCACCGGCATCGCACTTCGCCGGTAGCAGCAGGGCCAGCAGAGAGGCCAGTGCCAGTGACACCGCCAGGCAGTAAACTCCCGCATCTTTGCTGTACAAGGTGATCAGCACGCCGACCGCGTAAGGGCCACAGAACCCGCCGAGGTTACCCAGGGCGTTAATTACCCCCCGCGCACCGCCTGCCATCTCCGCGCTGAACAGGCGTGCCGGAATGGTCCAGAACACGCCCGCCGCCGACTGCAGGAAGAACCCACACCCCACCAGCGCGGCGTAGGCCAGCCAGGTATGCTCTTTCAGAGCCACGGAGAGGAACATGCAGAGCGCAAAACCAATCAGCGGCAGGGAGACAAACAGCTTGCGCTTACCGGTACGGTCAGAGAGCGAAGAGAAGAGGAACATACCCGCAATGGCCCCGATATAAGGCAGGATCGCGAGCACGCCTACCTGGCCGATGCTGGTGTGCGTGAGCTCTTTGAGAATGGTGGGTAGCCAGAGGGTGTAACCGTAAATGCCGGTCTGGTAGAAGAAGTTCAGGGCAATCAGCTGCCACATGGTTTTGTCGGACAGCACCGCGCTCAGCGAGGCGTTTTTCACCTCTTTACCGGCAATGGCCTGCTGTTCTGCGGCCAGGGTTTTGACCAGATAATTTTTTTCCGCTTCAGAAATCCAGCGTGCTTCCTGCGGGCGGTCGTACACCGTGAAGGCCCACAGCACCAGCACAACGATGGACATCAGCCCTTCAATGATGAACAGCCAGCGCCAGTCGAGTGCGGTAATAATCCAGCCCGACAGGGGCGCGGTGATGATCCCGGCAATGGGGACGAACATAATTACAATCGCATTGGCACGACCGCGTTCAGCGTCAGGGAACCAGTTACTGATCATCGTCAGCACAACCGGCAGCATCCCGCCTTCTGCTACCCCGAGTAAGAAACGCAGCACCAGCAGTTGATACTGGCTGGTGACGAGCCCGGTCAGGACCGAAATCACCGCCCAGGCGACCAGCGACCAGCCGATAAATTTCTTCCCGCTACCATGAACGGCAATCTTGCCGCCAGGCACCTGCAAAAACAGATAGCCAATAAAGAAGATCCCACCCGCCAGGCCTGCCATGGTGGCAGAAATACCTAACTCTTCATCCATACCGCCGGGCATGGCAAAAGCAATATTTACACGGTCCATATAAGAAATAATGCAGGCGATAAGAATCGGGGGAATAATTCTTAGCCAGCGCTGGCGCGGAATGTCCGCATGTAGAGCTTGAGTAGACGTATTCATATTTAATATCTCAGTGTAGGTAACCGGAATAAGATTTTTTTATTGTTATTGCGTTGCTTTTTTCATTTGGCTAATGCCGTCGTGCAAAATAGCGATGCGATGGCTGATATCAGCATTAGCATTTATTTCCAGTAATTTAATACCGGAAAATTTCAATGTTGCGGCGCTCGCCGCAGTAAAGAGTGCTTTTGCATGTTCAGTGGTCAGCAAACTGTCGGCACAGTACGATGAAAACGGTGCGTGCAGATCCTGCCATTCACCGTACTCTCCGCGGATGGTGGTGCCGGAGAACATTAGCGCGGCCAGTTTTCCGGCCTGAAGGGCGGTCTGAACGTGCTCAACCGGAAGCGTGGTGTTGCGCCCTTCAATGGCTGAGCGCGCCCAGTTAATACAGATGCTGATATCTGTCTCTTTTATCACCTCCAGCACCTGCTCTAAGGGTAAAAATCCCTTACGCGGTGCGGGACCGGTCATGGCATCGCAGTGCTCAAGCACCAGATCGCAGGACCAGTCCCAGCCCGCGATTTCACGAATGGAACGGGCGAACGCCTCGATAGCCTGCTCGACTGAAGCATTGCCCGCCTGCGGTGCGGCCTGCATCTCCAGGGCAATAACTTTCCCGGGAAAACGGGCGTTAACCGCAGCAATCTTCTGCTGCAGATGGCGGTAATATTCCACGCACGCTTTACGCTGATCTTCATCGGCGGAGGCCAGGCCAAACGCACCGTTTGTGCCACGGCGACGCATGGTTTCCATCACTGCCGTGACGACGATTTGCCAGTCTCCAGGCGTATGGCGGAACAGCCATTCATCCCCATAAGGATGGAGATGTTCAAGGCAGGGTTGTTCCAGCCCGCGAATGTGTGGCGTGTCAGAAAGTTCCCGCCAGAAGGTTTGTTCTTCTTGTTCCCCTTTCTGGTGAAACGAGGGTGCGCAGGGGTACGCACCAATAATAAAACCGGTGTTGGTCATTTCGCGTTCCTGTATTTATACCCGTCATACTTCAAGTTGCATGTGCGTTGGCTGCGCTCGTTCACCCCAGTCACTTACTTATGTAAGCTCCTGGAGATTCACTCTCTTGCCGCCTTCCTGCAACTCGAATTATTTAGGGTATATCAGAAAATTAATCTAATTCGCTGATTGCCACTTTCACCACAATTTTGCGAATTGCAGTTTCCTTGTTTTTAATACAGGCAGGACGGTGTACATCCTGCGGGAAAAATATGGCATAACTGCCAGGTACCATTTCAATGAACGATTCATTTTCACTGTTGTGATAAAAAATAATATCCCGTTGTTCCAGTAATGATTCGCTGATGTTGTTATTGCCGGTATCGATAGCAATACCGATTTTTTCTTCACCCCACGCCAGAAATTGAATATCAAGATAGCGGCGATGCACTTCGGGGCGATTCTCATGCGGCTCTTTGGTGGTCAGGTCGAGGATCTGGGCAAAGAGGTTGCGCCCCTCAATTTCAACGACACCCGGTTTTAGCATGCTGAAATCCGTGGTACGCAGAAAATCTAACGCTTTTTCAATCGCCCGCGGCAGGCGACACGGATTTGGCTGTGAAATATGTCCGAATATCATGGCCCACTCCTTACAGCGCCTGGATTTTCGCCCACACGCTGTCGTCAATGGTGATGCCGTTGCGGCGGTTCTCTTCAAGCAGTCGCGTAAATTCATGCCCCGGCAGACGGACAGCGACGTTTTCGTCTGCCCGCTCGGCGGTGGTGATGAAGTCCATAATACGCTGCAGTTTGGCATCGCGGGTTGGGCCGTCGATCAGGCGGTCGACCTCGATGGCGATAAAGATCTGCGACACGCCATACTCGTCGCTGTTGTCCTGGGTAACTTTCGCCACGGAGGAGCCGTTAGAGAGCAGGGTGGCGATCATGTCGAGCACAATCGATAAGCCGGAACCTTTCCAGTAGCCCATCGGCAGAATACGGCGATTTTTCTCAATCACGCCAGGCTCTTTGGTCAGATTGCCCTCGTCGTCGAATCCGCCGTCGACCGGTAACGTGCGTCCGGCCAGTCGGTTCACTTCCAGCATGCCGTAGGAGAACATCGACATCGACATATCGACCATGGTGATTGGGGAGGAGGGGATCGCCACGATCAGCGGGTTGGTGCCGATGCAACATTCTTTTGACCCCCACGCGGGCATCACCGCAATGGAGTTGGTCCAGCAGATCCCGATGTAGCCCTTCTCTGCGGCTTGCCAGCCATAGCTCCCTCCGCGCATCCAGTGGTTAGCGTTACGCAGCGCAACCAGACCGATACCGTGATCGGAGGCCAGTTCGGTGGCGCGATCCATCATTTTTTTCGCCGTCAGGTTACCGATGGCGCGTTGGGCATCCCACTGTTCGATGGCCCCTAATGTGGTCACCCGTTTTGGCTGGGCATCAGGAATGATGTCGCCCGCGTCCAGTTGCTGAATAAAACGCGGGAAGCGGTTCACGCCGTGGGAATAGACGCCAGATTCCGTGGTGCGGGCAAACATCTCCGCGCAGGCATCCGCCGTTTCTGCTTTTACACCGCGATCGAGCAAAACCCGATTGAACGCTGCTTTCAACTCTTCGAATGTCACTTTCATCCCTGTTCTCCTGTTCTTCGTAGGGGCAAGTGCGAGTGCTTTTTTATCGCTAAATTTCACTATGCGAAATCTGATTTCAAATATAGCGATCAAATTTTGCCAGATCAACGACATTCATGATTTTCAAAATCGATTAAAATCAACTGGTTGTGTTTTTTCTGTTGAGATCGTGAACTGAACCATACTTTGCGCTACCATCAGGGCGCGATAAAAAGGAGCCATGGGATGAGCATGAAAGAGAGCGACATGACGCAAGAAAAAGAGAGGCCAGCAGGTAGCCAGAGCTTGTTTCGCGGTCTGATGCTGATTGAGATCCTCAGTAACTATCCGAACGGTTGTCCTCTGGCCCATTTATCGGAACTGGCCGGGCTGAATAAAAGCACCGTGCACCGGTTACTGCAGGGATTGCAGTCGTGCGGGTACGTCACCCCGGCACCGGCGGCGGGCAGCTATCGTCTGACCACCAAATTTATCGCCGTCGGGCAAAAGGCGCTGTCGTCGCTGAATATCATCCACGTGGCTGCTCCGCATCTTGAGTCGCTGAATATCGCCACCGGCGAGACGGTGAACTTCTCCAGCCGCGAAGACGATCACGCGATCCTGATTTATAAGCTTGAGCCGACCACCGGTATGCTGCGCACGCGCGCCTATATCGGCCAGCATATGCCGCTTTACTGCTCGGCAATGGGCAAGATCTACATGGCATTCGGTCACCAGGACTATGTGGCTAGCTACTGGGAAAGCCACCAGGATCAGATTCAGCCGCTGACCCGCAACACCATCACTGAACTGAGCGCGATGTATGATGAGCTGGCGGAAATCCGCGAGCACAGCATGGCGATGGATAAAGAAGAGAACGAGTTGGGGGTCTCCTGTATCGCGGTGCCGGTGTTTGATATTCATGGCCGCGTGCCGTATGCGATCTCAATTTCGCTGTCGACCTCCCGCATGAAGCAGATTGGCGAAAAAAATCTGCTTACACCTCTGCGTGAAACGGCGGACGCGATCTCCAGAGAGCTGGGTTTTAACGTGCGCGAGGGATAACAGATGAACCGGTTCATCATGGCGGATTCGGCAAAATGCATCGGCTGTCGCACCTGCGAAGTGGCGTGTGTCGTGTCGCATCAGGACGCCATCTCAACAGGCGCCTTTACGCCCCGCATTCGGGTAGTCAAAGGAGACGCTTTCACCACGGCGGTGGGTTGCCATCAGTGTGAAGATGCCCCTTGCGCGAATGTCTGCCCAACGCAGGCGATTCGCCGTGGCGAGGGAGCCTGGCAGGTTGAGCAGGCGCGGTGTATTGGGTGTAAACGCTGTATGGTGGCGTGCCCGTTTGGGGCGATGCAGGTGCAGTGGGCAGGAGATACGCTTCAGGCGCTGAAATGCGATTTATGCGCACACCGCGCGGACGGACCGGCCTGTGTGGAAGCCTGTCCGACCCACGCGCTGAGCTGTGTCGATCCCGCCAGATTACGCACCGAGAGGTTGCGTCATCTGGCGTAGGTTCTTACTGGGCGTCTTCGCGCCAGGCGAATTCGATCTCTTCGGCGAGAATTTTCACCCCGGCTTCGATTTTTTCCGGATCGGGCACGTAGTTCATACGCATACATTGATGCGTATGCGGCCACGGCTTGTCCAGCCCCGGGAAGAAGTAATCACCCGGCACCATCAATACGCCTCGCTTCTTCAGGCGCTGATAAAGCAGCTCGGTGGTGATCGGCAGATCTTTAAACCACAGCCACAGGAAAATTGCCCCTTCAGGTTTGTGGATCAGGCAGCGTTCTTCCGGTAAATAGCGGCGAAGAATGGCAATCGTCTCCTGAACGCGCTGATAATAGAACGGCTTGATCACGTCATTTGACAGGCGCAGCAGATCGTTGCGTTTAATCATTTCGCACATCATCGCCGGGCCAATACCGCCAGGAGAAAGGCTGATAATGCCGTTCATGTTGGTAATGGCGGTGATGATTTTTTCATTGGCGACGATGATCCCGCAGCGGCTGCCCGGCAGGCCGAGCTTGGAGAGGCTCATACACAGGACGATGTTCGGGTTCCACAGCGGGCGTGCTTCGCTGAAGATAATACCCGGGAACGGCACGCCATAGGCGTTATCGATCACCAGCGGGATGCCATGCTGATTTGCCAGCGCATCCAGTTTCATCAGCTCGTCGTCGGTGATGACGTTGCCCGTTGGGTTGGTTGGACGTGATACGCAGATCATGCCCGTCTCTTCACCAATGTGCAGATGTTCAAAATCGACGTGGTATTTGAACTGACCTTCCGGCAGCAGCTCAATGTTCGGGCGCGCAGAGACGAACAGATCCTCTTCCAGACCGGAATCGGCGTAGCCGATATACTCCGGTGCCAGCGGGAACAATACTTTTTTGGTGGTGCCGTCGGCGCGACGTCCTGCGAAAAGGTTAAACAAGTAGAAAAACGCGCTCTGACTGCCGTTTGTCAGTGCAATATTCTGCGGTTCGATATCCCAACCCAGCTCTTCACGCAGCATGTCGGCGAGGAGTTTCAGCAGTTCGGTTTTACCCTGAGGGCCGTCGTAATTGCAAAGCGCATCGGTTGCTTTGCCGTTTTCCAGCATCTGAGTGAGCAGCGTCTGGAAATAGGTATTCATCTCCGGGATTTGAGCCGGGTTTCCGCCGCCGAGCATGATGGCGCCCGGTGTGCGCAGCCCGTCGTTGAGGTCCTCCATCAGGCGGGTAATGCCTGAATGGCGGGTAAATTTGTCGCCGAAAAGTGAAAACGTCATAGCAGGTGATCTGTCGAGCTTGTTTTGAAAGTGGGTAACCATAACGCTAGCACCGTGCGGGTGCAAATCGGCTGGTGTGGTCGGATTTGTGGTTTTATGTGGCGGGTGTGGATTTTTGTAGTGAATAGTTCTGGTGAGTGCCCCTCACCCCGGCCCTCTCCCTAAGGGAGAGGGAGAAAACCGCGGTGAGGGGGCTATTGGTTCCCCGCCCAGACGACCATGACTTTATCGCCATCATGTTCACGTACGAATCCATACCCCTCTTTCAGCGAAAGCGTGGTTTGCTTGCCTTCACCTATCGCCGGATGGCGGGCGCGGAACTGACCCAGCGTTTGCCAGTGGGCGACGGTTAACGCCTGTTTGCCCGTCACATCCTGCCAGTTCATATCCGAGCGTGTTCCCTGCAGAGGGTCGGAACCCGTCGGCCCGAACGGACGCTCTGATTCATCCCCATAATAGATTTGTACGCTGCCTGGCGCTAACAGCAGCAGTTCCGCCGCGCGCTGGCCCCCTTCGCGGAACAGGCGGGTGTCATGCGAGGAGAGATAGCTCAGGACGTTAAAGCTTTGCAGTTTTTCCGCCATCTGCTGCCAGGTCAGATCGATATCGGCCAGGCAGTTCACCGCTTTTGCCGCCTGCTCCTGATAATCGAAGTTAATCATCGCATCGAAGCCGTGGCGGTAATAATCGCTCTGCATGACTCCGTGGCCCCAGGATTCACCCGTCATCCAGAACGGCGCATTGTCGAGTTTTTTGTCCGGGTGAGCACCTTTCCAGGCCGCCAGCGCCTGGCTTGCCTGGTCCTTCAACTGCTGCCAGGCCGCCAGCTCCACGTGTTTTGCCGTATCAACACGGAAACCGTCAATGCCATACTCGCGTACCCACTGGCTGAGCCAGTGGGTCAGGTAATCGCGCGGGGTGTATCCCGGGATAGCTTTTGCCTGGGTATCGGGCTTGTGCTGATAGAAGTTTGGCAAACCGGACGGCGTGGTGGATTCCGTTTTCAGGTCGGGTAAAAACGCCAGTGACATGGTCAGGTCGTCAAAGCCCGGGTTGTCGTAATCGCCAATATCGGTGCGGATCCATTTTTTACCCCACCATTTTTCCCATGCGGCTTTATCGCTGAAGTTGATGTAATCATTAAAGCTGTGCCAGCTTTGTCCCGTGCCCGGCTTCCAGTCGGTCCAGCGTGCACCCAGCGTTTTCTTCAGCTCATCACCCTGCAGATAGAGCGCGCCAAACTGGTACTCCTGCATGTCGGCAAGCGTTGCGTAGCCCACATGGTTCATGACGATATCGAACAGAATGCGGATGCCGCGCTTGTGCGCTTCATCGACGAGATGACGTAAATCATCTTCGGTGCCCATGTTGGCATCAAGCCTGGTCCAGTCCTGCGTGTAGTAGCCATGGTAGGCATAGTGGGGGAAATCCCCTTTGGTGCCACCGCCGACCCAGCCGTGGATCTGCTCCAGCGGGGAGCTTATCCAGAGCGCGTTTACCCCCAGTTGCTGCAGATAATCAAGCTTGCTCGCAAGCCCTTTCAGATCGCCGCCGTGGAAAGTGCCAATCTCCTGCATGCCGTCTTTGTGGCGGCCATAGCTATTGTCATTCGTGGGGTCACCATTCACGAAGCGGTCGGTCAGCACGAAATAGACCGTAGCGTTTTGCCAGCTAAACGGCGCGGGTTTGTCGGTTTCGGCGCGCTCAAGCAGTAGCAGGCCGTTGCTGTTGGCGGCAGGCTGAAGGGTAATTTTTCCTTGCTGCACCGTCGCGGTTTGTTTGCTGTAGAAATCTCGCACCACGGAGCCTTCCGGGAAGGTGTTTCCCACCTCCAGCGTCAGGGGTTTTCCATCCCATTTTGGGCACTGGCGGATAACGTTTGCCACCGGTTGTTCTGCTGCGCTCTTGATGGTCAGCATCAGGGTTGGCGTGCCGGAACGGGTATCGACACGCATCTGGTACTCTCCGTCGCGGAACAGACGCCACTGCGGCGGCGTGCCGTCACACGGTTTGAGCGACAGCATCTCGTTGAGTTTTATCGCTTCTGTTGGCTGCCAGCACGTGTTGTCAAAACTCACTGTTAAAGGACGCGTACCCTTCGCAAGCTTTGCCTGGCTGGTGAACATTCCGGTGCCTTCGGCGCTGAATGCGTTAAATCCCGGCGATGACCAGTCAGCGTGTGCCAGTGCGGGTAACATCAGAAAAGCTACGGCGGTGCGTTTCATTCCATCTTCCTGTCGCGGCATTTTTGACCAGTGTGCCATCAGGTGAGGCGTAAAAACTCATCCCCCGGCGCTTTCTACAAGGATGACGCGAGAGGATGAGTGATCCCGCGCAAAATTAGGCAGTTATCTGCGAGATCGCACACAAATTTTCAGAATTGATGCTTAAGTGAGCACGTTTCAGGTGACATAGTTTCGGAATTGGACTATTTCTATACGTGCTCTTGAAGTCTATTTTTGATATGATTTGAGATTCCGCTCTCAAATTTGTGAAAAAAATAAGGTGTTGGAATGTTTATATCCGACCAGGAGACCTAATGATATCGACTCCCATTCGACGATATGGGGCCGCGATACTCATGTTACTCACCACGACATTTTCGGGTGGGGTGCTTGCAAAGACGCACACGGATACAACGAGTAAGAAAGCCCACGTAATAAAGACGACAAGCAGTAAGGTTAGCAGTAAACAAGAGTATTCTCGCAATAGTGCAAAGAGTAGTTCACTTCCTGATTTGCGAAAATACCCTTCCGGAACACCAAGGAAAAAAGCGTTTCTCCGGACAGTAATGCCTTACATCACAAGTCAAAACGCCGCGATTACGGCAGATCGTAACTGGTTGATCGCCAAACAGTACGATAGCCGCTGGACGCCGTCCGAGCGCGCGCGCCTGAAAGATATCGCAAAGCGCTACAAGGTAAGCTGGAACGGTAACACCCGTCGTGTGCCGTGGAACTCGCTCCTTGAGCGTGTCGACATCATCCCGGGCAGCATGGTTGCGACAATGGCTGCAGCCGAAAGTGGCTGGGGCACCTCGAAGCTGGCACGCAACAACAACAACCTCTTCGGCATGAAGTGTGTGAAGGGGCGTTGTAAAAATGCGCCGGGCAAGGTGAAGGGCTACTCGCAGTTTGAATCGGTGAAAGATTCAGTAAATGCCTATGTGGTAAACCTGAACACCCATCCGGCCTACTCGTCGTTCCGTAAGTCACGCGCACAGCTGCGTAAAGCGGATCAGGAAGTGACGGCCAGTACGATGATCCACAAGCTGAAAGGTTATTCCACCCAGGGTCAGCGCTATAACAACTATCTGTTTGCGATGTACCAGGATAACCAGCGACTTATCGCCGCCCATATGTAATCCCAATAACGCCTTCCACTGGAAGGCGTTTTCTTTTCTACATCATGACTTCGCTGTAGCGTTCCCGATACTCTTTCGGCGTGTTGTCGTATTCTTTACGGAACACCGAATAAAAATACTGCAGCGACGGATAGCCGCACATCTGCGAGATTTCGTTGATCGACAGCGACGTGGAGATGAGCAAACTGCGCGCTTTCTCCAGCTTCTCTGCGTGAATGACCGCATGAATGGTTTCGCCCACTTCCTCTTTAAAACGCTTCTCCAGATTTGAACGGGAAATACCCACGGAATCCAGCACCTGATCGACCTTGATACCTTTGCAGGCGTGGTTGCGGATAAAGTGCATCGCCTGAATGACTGCCGGGTCGTTTAAGGAGCGGTAATCCGTTGAGCGACGTTCTACCACGCGGACCGGGGGAACCAGCAGGCGCTGAAGCGGCAGGGATTCGTTATCCAGCAGACGATGCAGTAATTTTGCGGCCTGATACCCCATCTGTCGGGTGCCCTGCGCCACTGAGGAAAGGGCCACGCGAGAAAGGTAGCGGGTGAGCTCTTCGTTATCGATGCCAATCACGCACAGCTTCTCCGGCACCGGAATGTGCAAATGTTCGCAGACCTGCAATACATGGCGCGCACGGGCGTCCGTCACGGCAATAATGCCGGTTTGCGGCGGCAGCGTCTGCAGCCAGTCAGCCAGACGGTTTTGCGCGTGCTGCCAGTTTTCCGGCGCGGTTTCCAGCCCCTGATAGACCACGCCGCGGTATTTCTCCTGGGCGACAAGCTGACAAAAGGCGTGTTCGCGCTCAACGGCCCAGCGCTTGCCGCTGGAGGCTGGTAAACCATAGAACGCAAAGCGATGGACGCCTTTCTCCTTTAAATGCAGAAACGCGCTTTCGACCAGGGCATGGTTATCGGTGGCGATATAGTGGACGGGAGGATAGTGCTCGGGCGAATGGTAAGAGCCGCCGACGCCCACAATCGGGACGTCGACGTCAGTCAGTAATTGCTCAATGACCGGGTCGTCATAGTCAGCGATGACGCCATCGCCCAGCCAGTCTTTGATGTTCTCGAGTCGGGTGCGGAAATCCTCTTCGATAAAGATATCCCACTCAGATTGCGACGCCTGCAAATATTCACCAACGCCCTCTACCACCTGTCGGTCGTAAGCTTTGTTGGCATTGAATAACAACGTAATGCGGTGACGCTTTTCAAACATGGCTCGCTTCCCAAATAAGTCACAATACGGTTATCAGGTACGCCGCTTGGTGGCAGAGTCCATCCAGACTGCCAGCAAAAGAATGGCCCCCTTGACGATATACTGCCAAAACGTCGGGACGTCCATCATACTCATCCCGTTATCCAACGAAGCCATGATAAATGCCCCCATCACCGCGCCCGCCACGCTGCCGACACCGCCTGCGAGGCTGGTACCACCAATGACACAGGCGGCGATAGCATCCAGCTCGGCAATGTTTCCGGCAGACGGGGAACCCGCCCCGAGACGCGAGCTGAGGATCAACCCGGCGATAGCAACCATCAGGCCGTTAATGGCAAAGACCGCCAGTTTGGTGCGCTCTACGTTAATGCCTGACAGACGGGCGGCCTCAAGGTTACCGCCGATGGCGTAAATACGGCGGCCAAACGCGGTGCGCGTGGCCATAAACATGCCGCCCAGCAGCAGGAGGGCCAGCAGGAGAACTGGCGTAGGGACGCCGCGATAGTCATTCAGGAGCCAAATCGCGCCGAGCACGATCACCGCAGTCAGTGCCTGACGTCCCACCACGGATGTTGATGGAGAGGAGGCCAGCCCCAGCGACTGACGGCGCATACGGCCACGCCATTGCCAGGCCACGAACGCCAGCAGCCCGACCACGCCGATGGTAAAGCCCGCGCTGTCCGAGAGGTAGCTCTGACCAATCTGCGACATGGCGGCACTGGTGGGAGAGACGGTGGTGCCGTTGGTGATACCAATCAATACGCCGCGGAAGGCCAGCATTCCTGCCAGAGTAACAATGAACGACGGGACCTTCCGGTAGGCAACCCACCAGCCGTTCCAGGCACCCAGCACCAGACCTAATACCAGCGTCACCGCCACGGTCAGCGGCAGCGGCCAGCCGAGCCAGACGTCAAAAATGGCCGCGACGCCGCCGAGCAGGCCCATCATCGACCCCACCGACAGGTCGATTTCCGCCGAAATAATGACGAAGACCATGCCCACGGCCAGAATGCCGGTGATGGCAGTCTGGCGCAGCAGGTTAGAGACGTTACGCGCGCTCAGGTAGGAGCCATCGGTCATCCAGGTAAAAAACAGCATGATGGCGATAATGGCCGCGATCATCACGAATACCTGCAGGTTCAGCGCTTTTAACCCCGCGAATGCGCCGGGCGTCTGAACAGCGACTTTGATATCAGACGGATTGCTTTTCGACATGACGTTCGCTCCTTAAAGCGGCTTCCATCACCTGCTCCTGCGTCAGGTTCTGGTTAATCAGATTGGCTTTCAGTTTGCCCTCGTGCATGACCAGCACACGGTCGCTCAGGCCGAGCACTTCGGGTAATTCAGAGGAGATGACAATGACGGCGATCCCTTGCTGTACAAGCTGATTAATCAGTTTGTAGATTTCGTACTTCGCACCGATATCAATGCCGCGCGTCGGCTCATCCAGGATCAAGATGCGTGGATTGAGGAGCAGACAGCGCGCCAGAATGGCTTTTTGCTGGTTGCCTCCGCTCAGGCGTCCAATAGCCAGTTCCGGTGAGGATGTTTTCACTTTGAGGCGGGCGAGAGATTGCAAAATGCACTGCTGCTCTGCGGCATCATCAAGGCTGCTCAGCGCGCCGGAGAACTGATCGAGTGCCGCGAGCGTGATGTTTTTACCCACCGCCATTACCGGCACGATGCCGTCTTTTTTGCGGTCTTCCGGCACCATGGCAATTCCGTGGGCAATTGCCTGCTGGCAGTTGTCGATTTTCACCGGCTTGCCATCAATATAAACCGTGCCTTCCCAGCGCCCTGGCCAGACGCCGAACAGGCACTGCACGGCTTCAGTACGTCCGGCGCCGACGAGCCCGGCAACACCGAGAATTTCACCCCGGTTCAGGGAAAAGGAGATGTTGTTTACGCGTTTGATATGGCGATTTACCGGGTGCCACGCGGTCAGGTTCTCCACGCGTAACACTTCATCACCCGTTGTGTGAGGCTCATTCGGGTAGAGCGCCGTCAGTTCGCGGCCCACCATCATGGTGATGATGTCATCCTCGCTCATGCCTTCGGCTTCGCGTGTGCCGATGTGTTGACCATCGCGGATCACGCAGATGGTGTCTGAAATGGCTTTGACCTCGTTGAGTTTGTGAGAAATGTAGATGCAGGCGATACCATGATTTTGCAGATCGCGGATGATATCCAGCAGGACGGCCGTTTCCTGTTCGGTGAGAGAGGCCGTGGGTTCGTCGAGGATCAGCAGCCTGACCTGTTTGTTCAGCGCCTTAGCGATTTCAACCAGCTGTTGCTGCCCCAGACCCAGGTCTCCCACGCGGGTATCCGGCGAAATGGCCAGACTGACCTGCGCCAGCAGTTTTTCACAGCGTAGCGTCATGGTGTCGTAATCCAGCACGCCGTGGCGCGAAATTTCGGCCCCGAGGAAAATGTTCTCCAGTACGGTGAGATGCTTCACCAGCGCCAGCTCCTGGTGGATGATGGCGATACCCTTACGTTCAGTATCGCGAATGTGGGTGGCCTGAATGACCTCGCCGGCAAAGACAATTTCACCTTCGTAGCTGCCATGCGGATAGATCCCGCACAACACTTTCATCAGCGTCGACTTACCCGAACCGTTTTCGCCGCAGAGCGAAACCACTTCACCAGGATTTAGCCGCAGGCTCACGTTATCGACCGCTTTCACCGCGCCAAAACGCTTGGTGATGCTCTTCATTTCAAGTAAATAAGGCATAACTGCTCCACATGACCCGAGGTAAAAACAGTACAAGTCGATGCGCCCCCGCAGGGCAGGGGCTGCGCTGGATTACAGTTCACTCTTCTTGTGGAAGCCGTCTTTGATAACGGTGGCGTCAATGTTCTCTTTATTGACTTCAATTGGCGTGAGCAGGCGTGCCGGCACATCTTTCAGACCGTTGTTCAGCGTCGCGTCGGCTTTCGGTTGTTTACCGTTCCCCAGCTCTACGGCGATCTCTGCAGCCGTGTTGGCCAGTTCAGTGATGGGCTTATACACCGTCATGGTCTGGGTGCCCGCAATGATGCGTTTTACACCGGCGAGATCCGCATCCTGGCCTGAAATGGCCACTTTCCCGGCCAGCCCCTGCGCGCTCAGCGCCTGAATGGCACCCCCGGCGGTGGCGTCGTTGGAGGCGACGACGGCATCAATTTTGTTGTTATTCGCGGTTAGCGCGTTTTCCATAATTTTCAGCGCGTTTTCAGGCAACCAGCCGTCCGCCCACTGATCGCCAACCACTTTAATCTTGCCGCTGTCGATATACGGCTTGAGGACTTTCATCTGGCCTTCACGGAACAGTTTGGCGTTGTTATCCACCGGTGAGCCGCCCATCAGGAAATAATTGCCCTGCGGCACTTTATCGACCAGGCTTTTTGCCTGCAGTTCGCCCACTTTTTCATTGTCGAACGAAATATAATAATCAATGTCCGCATTATTAATCATGCGATCATACGCCAGAACTTTAATCCCTTCTTGCTTCGCTTCTTTCACGACGTTACTTAATACCTGGCCGTTATAAGGGATAATGACCAGTACATCAACGCCACGGTTAATCATATTCTCAATTTGCGACATCTGCGTTTCTTCGTTGCCATTTGCAGACTGCACAAACACATTTGCGCCAAGTGATTCCGCTTTTTTAACAAAAATATCGCGATCTTTTTGCCAGCGCTCCAGACGCAGGTCGTCAATCGCCATGCCAATTTTGACCTCTTTGGCATGTCCTGCAAAGCTTGCAAGGAGGAGAGTAGTGCAGAGCGTTAGGGTCAGGTTCTTTATCTTCATAATTATTAGGCCTTTTGTAGGGGTATGTGTTGCTGAGATAAAAGAAACATTCACTGCTTAGATGCAGCAAATTTTTAACGCGGAAAGGCGGGCTGGCAATTACAGATTTTTATCTTCTCATTACGATATTTGGTTTATTTCTGAATTTATGACCGCGATCGGATTTTAAAATACGTAAGGTCTTAATTACATTTGATTATGGAATCTGCGCCGAAAAATAGTTTGCTTGCGCATTATTTTGCGAGCCAGCGCACAGTTGCGCATTCTCTCAATAGCAGTGTGAAATAACGTAATTGAGCAACCCAAAATGTCTATTCACTATTACTCCTGTATCAACGACTCGCCGCATACCCTGATTATGGAGCTCAATATGCAAGCTTATTTCGACCAACTCGATCGTGTTCGTTACGAAGGCCCGAAAACGACCAATCCTTTAGCATTTCGTCACTACAACCCGGATGAGCTGGTGCTGGGTAAGCGCATGGAAGATCATCTGCGCTTTGCCGCCTGTTACTGGCATACCTTCTGCTGGAACGGCGCCGATATGTTCGGTGTGGGTTCCTTTGACCGCCCGTGGCAACAGCCGGGAGAGGCTATTGAGCTGGCGAAGCGCAAAGCGGATGTGGCATTTGAATTCTTCCACAAGCTGAACGTGCCGTATTACTGCTTCCATGACGTGGATGTGTCGCCGGAAGGCGCATCGCTGAAAGAGTACCTGAACAACTTTGCGCAGATGGTGGATGTGCTGGCGGCGAAGCAGCAGCAAAGTGGCGTGAAGCTGCTGTGGGGCACGGCCAACTGCTTCACGAACCCTCGCTATGGTGCCGGGGCAGCAACTAACCCGGATCCGGAAGTGTTTAGCTGGGCCGCCACGCAGGTCGTGACCGCAATGAACGCCACGCATCAGTTGGGCGGCGAGAACTATGTTCTGTGGGGCGGACGTGAGGGTTATGAAACCCTGCTGAATACCGATCTGCGTCAGGAGCGCGAGCAGATTGGCCGCTTCATGCAGATGGTGGTTGAGCATAAGCATAAAATCGGTTTCCGCGGCACGCTGCTGATTGAACCGAAGCCACAGGAACCAACCAAGCACCAGTACGATTACGACGTCGCGACCGTGTACGGCTTCCTGAAGCAGTTCGGCCTGGAAAAAGAGATTAAAGTTAACATTGAAGCCAACCATGCCACCCTGGCGGGTCACTCTTTCCATCACGAAATTGCGTCTGCCATTGCGCTGGGCATCTTCGGCTCGGTCGATGCTAACCGTGGTGATGCGCAGCTGGGCTGGGATACCGACCAGTTCCCGAACAGCGTGGAAGAGAATGCGCTGGTGATGTATGAAATCATCAAAGCGGGTGGTTTCACTACCGGCGGCCTGAACTTTGACGCCAAAGTGCGTCGTCAGAGCACCGATAAATACGATCTGTTCTACGGCCACATTGGCGCGATGGATACCATGGCGCTGGCGCTAAAAGTCGCTGCGCGCATGATTGAAGACGGTGAGCTGGATAAACGTGTCGCGAAGCGTTATAGCGGCTGGAACAGTGAGCTGGGCCAGCAAATTTTGAAAGGCCAGTTATCGCTTGCAGAAATCGCGAAGTACGCTGAACAACATCAGCTGGCGCCGCAGCATCAGAGCGGACACCAGGAACTGCTGGAAAATCTGGTCAATCACTATTTGTTCGACAAGTAAAAACATAGGCCCGGTAAGCGGAAGCGCCACCGGGCATTTCTGTCAAAGGAGCCACCACAATGTATATCGGGATTGATCTTGGCACATCGGGTGTGAAAGCCATCCTCTTAAGCGAGCAGGGTGACGTGTTGGCAACGCAGACTGAAAAACTGCAGGTTTCGCGTCCGCATCCGTTATGGTCGGAACAGGATCCGGAGCAGTGGTGGCAAGCGACGGATCGCGCAATCAAGGGGTTAGGTGAACAGCACAGTTTGCGTGAGGTCACCGCGCTGGGTATCGCTGGACAGATGCACGGCGCTACGCTGCTGGACAGCCAGCATCGTGTGCTGCGCCCTGCGATCCTCTGGAACGATGGCCGCTGTGCGGAAGAGTGCGCGCTCCTGGAAGAGCGAGTGCCTGCGTCCCGTGACATCACCGGCAACCTGATGATGCCCGGCTTCACCGCGCCGAAGCTCCTCTGGGTGCAACGCCATGAGCCGGAGATTTTCCGTCAGGTGGCGAAGGTCTTACTGCCAAAAGATTATCTGCGTTTTCGCATGACGGGGGATTTTGCCAGCGACATGTCCGACGCCGCCGGCACCATGTGGCTCGACGTGGCGAAACGCGACTGGAGCGAGGCGATGCTGGATGCCTGTCATCTCACCCGTGAGCATATGCCCGCACTCTTTGAAGGCAGCGAAATTACCGGCACCTTACAGTCCGCCATAGCGGAACGCTGGAATATGCCTGCTGTGCCGGTGGTGGCTGGCGGCGGGGATAACGCGGCGGGCGCCGTGGGTGTCGGCATGGTTGATGCGGGCCAGGCCATGCTGTCTCTCGGCACCTCTGGCGTCTATTTTGCCGTCAGCGACGGATATCGCAGCAACCCGGAAAGCGCGGTGCACAGTTTTTGCCATGCGCTGCCAGGAAAATGGCATTTGATGTCGGTGATGCTCAGTGCAGCTTCTTGCCTGGACTGGGCGGCGAAGCTGACCGGGATGGCCGATGTTCCTGCATTGATTACCGCAGCACAGCAGGCGGATGAAAACGCTGGTACCGTCTGGTTTTTACCGTATCTCTCCGGTGAGCGTACACCGCACAACAACCCGGAAGCGAAAGGGGTATTTTTTGGCTTAACCCATCAGCACGGTCCTGCGGAACTGGCGCGTGCGGTTCTGGAAGGCGTGGGCTATGCGCTGGCGGATGGAATGGACGTGGTGCATGACTGCGGCCTGAAACCAGCAAGCATCACCCTGATCGGCGGCGGCGCACGCAGCAGCTACTGGCGCCAGATGCTCTCTGATATCAGTGGATTGCAGCTGGACTATCGTACCGGGGGCGATGTGGGCCCGGCGCTTGGTGCTGCGCGGCTGGCGCAGATAGCCATGAACCCGGACAAACCGCTTTCGCAACTGTTGCCACAGCTCACGCTGGAACAGGCTCATCTGCCCGACGCAACTCGCCACGCGCGATATGCTGAAAGGCGCGATGTGTTCCGCAAAATTTATCAGCAGTTGCTGCCGCTGATGTCATAAGCGTGATTGTCTGTCAGAGGCACGAGGATGTCCTTTTTTGGTCTGTCCGCGTGCCTGTTTCCTCGCCAGTATGTATTTATACCCACTGGCGAGGAGCACCATCATGTCACGTATTGCATTAATCAACATCGATACCCAACAGTCTTTTCATCACCGCGATTACTGGCAGGAGCAAGATGTTCCGGCCTTTCAGCAGGCAATGCTGGGGCTGACAGAAGGCTGCCAGTCGCGCGGTATTCCTGTCGCCGATATTTTCCATGTGGATGAAAAAGGCCCTTTCTCACTGCAAAGCGGCTATGTCAAACCGATGGCCTTTTTACGTCATCAGCCGGATGTGGTTTTCCAGAAACATGTTCATAATGCCTTCACGGATACGGGCCTGGATCGCTGGCTGCGCGAGCGTGATATCAACCAGCTGATCCTATGCGGTATTCGTACTGAACAGTGCTGCGAAACCACCGCACGGGTGGCATCCGATCTGGGTTATGCTGTGACCTTTGTTAGCGAGGCAATGCTCACGTTTCCTATGACGTACAAGGGCGTAACCCTTAGCGCTGCGGAAATTCGTCATCGTACCGAAACGGTACTGTCAGGGCGATTTGCCGCGATTAAAACGGTAGCGGAGACGCTGGAGTCACTGTAATGCGTATCGACGTTTGGTTCGTTATGTTGCCCGGGGTGTTGTCATTAGACATGACTGGCCCGGCAGAAACCTTTGTCCTGGCAGGCGATGCGTTTTGTCTGCATTACCTTGGTCCGCAACCTGAGGTGCAAACGTCGATTGGTTTGATGATGAGCGGTATCGCGCCATTACCGGAAAGGCTTCCGGAAGGGAGCCTGCTGGTTCTGCCTGGTGTAAGCGACTCCCGCGTTCAGTTTTCTACGCCGCAGGCGATGCAGATCCAGCACTGGCTGATGCGCCTGCAGCCAGCTATTCAGCGTCAGGATATCACCGTGTTGTGCGTCTGCTCAGGGGCTTTGCTGGCAGCAAAATCAGGGCTGCTGAACAACCGGCAGTGCACAACGCATCATGAGGTTATCGACCGTTTACGCGTTGCCGCCCCCACGGCGACGATCAAAGAGAACCGGATATTCGTGCAGGATGAGAATGTCTGGACCAGCGCAGGGATCACCTCGGGTATCGACCTGGCGCTGCATATGATTAACCGTCTGTGCGGGCCAGAAAAGGCGCTGGCCGTGGCACGCGAGATGGTGGTCTGGTTCCGCCGGTCCGGGGACGATCCGCAGCTATCGCCATGGTTACGCTATCGCAATCATCTTCATCCGGCTATCCACCGTGCTCAGGATGCGCTAACCGCAGACCCGCAAAAAGCGTGGAACGTGCCGGATATTGCCGCGCTGGCGCATGTCAGCCCGCGCCATTTAACCCGTCTTTTCCAGACGCATTTGGGGATAAGCGTTCGCGATTACCTGGAGCAGCTGCGTCTGGCGGTGGCGGAGCAGTGGCTATTGCAGGGGCGCGGCGTGGAGCAGGCCTCACTGGCGGCAGGGTTTTCCTCCCCGCGCCAGTTTCATCGGGCCCGACAGCGCGTCGTTAACTGACGAAGCGGCGGGTGTCTAGCTTCTGTAGCAGCATCGACAGCAACAGGCTCACGACCAGTGTGACGGAGAAAATCCAGACGATATCCAGCACTGGCCAGCTTTTGAGTTCAACGCCTCTCGTGCGTAGTGCGTGGATCACCAGCGCGTGAAAACCATAAATCCCCAGCGAGTGCCGCGAGATAAAACCCAGCACGGGAAGAGGGTGCGCGTTCAGGGTGTTTTTAACGAGCGTCAGCAGGGAAACGGCACAAATGAAGACCATCGGCCCGCAGTACAGGTACCAGGTATCGGCAAAATTGCCGCGCCATTGCAGCTCGTGCAGCGTCCCGCGTGAAATGATAATCACCCCGATGATAAACAACGCGCCACATAGCCAGCTGATACCCCGCTTTTGGGTATCCATCATCCCGATGGCGCGCCCCAGCATGCCGTAGAGCACGTAGTAAAACGTATCGCCATTGATGTAGAGGTTTACCGGTAGCCACTCAAAACCGTCGATTTTTTGTGAGACGGTATTCGGGTTGGCGATGATGCCAATCACCACCATCAGCGCCAGGAGCATCTTTCCGCTGACGTTTTTTACCTGAATCAACGGTGATACCAGGTAGATAACGATAATGGCGAAGAAAAACCACAGGTGGTAAAACACCGGCTTTTGCAGCAGATATTTGAGTGACAGGCCGGGGCTAATGGAGGTAAACAGCGTGATGTAAATCAGCGCGACGGCGCTATAAAAGCCGAGACACGCGGCGATACGAATAAAATGTCGCGGTTGTGCGCTACGCTCGCCAAAAAAGAGAAAGCCGGAAATCATAAAGAACAGCGGAACGCTGACACGCGACGCGGAGTTGAGAATATTCGCGACATCCCAGTTAACAGGGCTGATACTGTGTGCGTTCGTAACATACCAGGTCGTCGTGTGGATCATCACCACCATCAGACACGCTATTCCTCGCAGATTATCAATCCAGCTAATTTTTGAATGCATCAGTTCCTCTTTTTCCCTGTAAATAGAGTGTGACTGCTATTGTGTAAAAGTCTTTCCTTGGAAAAATCTGAGTTTTATATCGCGGACTTGTCTGGCCATCGCGAGATTCGCAGAATGCCAGACCGTAATCTATAAAAGCTTTGCTACTAAAAATAACAGCCACTGACCGGGTCGGTAATAAAAATGATGATGAAGCGTGTGGGGTCACTCTTTCTGCTGGTGGTACTGGCCGGATGCAGTACGCCTCAGGAAGCACCTGCGCAAAAAGCGCAGCAGGGCAAAATGAGCCCGGAACGTTCGCTGAATATGGAACAGCTGTGTAAAGATCAGGCGGCTCACCGCTATAACCTGGATACTCAGAAAATTGATGTCACCGGCTTTGAGCGTTTTCAGGGCAGCTATGAGCTTCGGGGCCATACCTCTCGTAAAGAGGGCTTTGTCTGCTCGTTTGATGCGGACGGCCAGTTTTTACATCTCTCCATGCGCTAATCTGCTCGCATAATCGACAGCCAGACGCTCGCCGCGTTCTGGCTCGAACGCTTATTTCCCAATTTTCCCTAAACAACCCCGTTTCGTACTGTATATCTTGCAGCCAGCGGGTATACTGGTCCCTTCCATTTAAAACCACACGTATCCAGCACGAAATACTATGCAAAAGTTTGATACCAAGACCTTCCAGGGCCTGATCCTGACCTTACAGGATTACTGGGCTCGCCAGGGCTGCACCATTGTTCAACCTTTGGACATGGAAGTTGGCGCAGGCACCTCACACCCGATGACCAGCTTACGCGCGTTGGGGCCAGAGCCAATGGCGACTGCTTATGTGCAGCCTTCCCGTCGTCCGACCGATGGCCGTTACGGCGAAAACCCGAACCGTCTGCAGCACTACTATCAGTTCCAGGTGGTCATTAAGCCATCGCCAGACAATATTCAGGAACTGTACCTTGGGTCACTGAAAGAGCTGGGTATGGATCCGACCATTCACGACATTCGTTTCGTGGAAGATAACTGGGAAAACCCAACGCTGGGTGCCTGGGGTCTGGGTTGGGAAGTGTGGCTGAACGGTATGGAAGTGACGCAGTTCACCTACTTCCAGCAGGTTGGCGGTCTGGAATGTAAGCCGATCACCGGTGAAATCACCTACGGTCTGGAACGTCTGGCAATGTACATTCAGGGCGTAGACAGCGTTTACGACCTGGTCTGGAGCGACGGCCCGCTGGGTAAAACCACTTACGGCGACGTGTTCCATCAGAACGAAGTGGAGCAATCCACCTATAACTTCGAATACGCGGATGTGGACTTCCTGTTCACCTGCTTCGAGCAGTACGAGAAAGAAGCGCAGCAGCTGCTGGCGCTGGAGACTCCGCTGCCGCTGCCTGCCTACGAGCGTATTCTGAAGGCCGCCCACAGCTTCAACCTGCTGGACGCCCGCAAAGCGATCTCCGTGACTGAACGTCAGCGCTACATTCTGCGTATTCGTACCCTGACCAAAGCCGTTGCAGAAGCTTACTACGCGTCCCGTGAAGCCCTTGGCTTCCCGATGTGCAACCGAAACAAATAAGAGGCGGCCATGTCTGAGAAAACTTTCCTGGTGGAAATTGGCACCGAAGAGCTGCCACCAAAAGCCCTGCGCAGCCTGGCTGAATCTTTTGCTGCGAACGTGACTGCCGAGCTGGATAACGCTGGCCTGGCGCACGGTAAAATTGAGTGGTTTGCTGCTCCGCGTCGTCTGGCGCTGAAGGTAGCAAATCTGGCGGCATCTCAGCCGGATCGTGAAGTGGAAAAACGTGGCCCGGCGATTGCCCAGGCGTTCGATGCGGAAGGCAAGCCAAGCAAAGCGGCAGAAGGCTGGGCGCGCGGTTGCGGTATTACCGTTGACCAGGCCGAGCGTCTGACCACTGACAAAGGCGAATGGCTGCTGTATCGCGCTCACGTAAAAGGTGAACGCGCAGAAGCACTGCTGCCAAACATGATCGCCACTTCGCTGGCTAAGCTGCCCATTCCTAAGCTGATGCGCTGGGGCGCGTCCGACGTACACTTCGTGCGTCCGGTACACACCGTGACCCTGCTGCTGGGCGACACCGTTATTCCGGCGACCATTCTGGGCGTGGCGTCCGATCGCGTCATTCGCGGCCACCGCTTTATGGGCGAGCCAGAGTTCACCATCGACAATGCCGACCAGTATCCGCAGATCCTGCTGGAGCGCGGTAAAGTCATTGCTGACTACGAACAGCGTAAAGCCAAAATCAAAGCCGACGCTGAAGAGGCGGCGCGCAAGATTGGCGGTAACGCTGACCTGAGCGACAGCCTGCTGGAAGAGGTCACCTCGCTGGTGGAATGGCCGGTTGTGCTGACCGCGAAGTTCGAAGAGAAATTCCTCGCGGTTCCGGCAGAAGCGCTGGTATACACCATGAAGGGTGACCAGAAATACTTCCCGGTTTATGCCAACGACGGCAAGCTGCTGCCAAACTTTATCTTCGTGGCGAACATCGAATCGAAAGATCCGCAGCAGATTATCTCCGGTAACGAGAAAGTGGTGCGTCCACGTCTGGCGGATGCGGAGTTCTTCTTCAATACCGACCGTAAAAAGCGTCTGGAAGATAACCTGCCGCGCCTGCAGACCGTGCTGTTCCAGCAGCAGCTGGGTACGCTGCGCGACAAGACCGACCGTATCGCGGAGCTGTCCGGCTGGATCGCCCGTGAAATTGGCGCGGACGTTAACCATGCCACCCGTGCGGGTCTGCTCTCCAAGTGCGACCTGATGACCAATATGGTGTTCGAGTTTACCGACACCCAGGGCGTTATGGGTATGCACTACGCGCGTCACGATGGCGAAGCGGAAGATGTGGCGGTCGCCCTGAACGAACAGTATCAGCCGCGCTTTGCTGGCGATGAACTGCCGTCTAACCCGGTTGCCTGTGCGGTCGCGATTGCTGATAAGATGGATACCCTGGCGGGGATCTTCGGTATCGGCCAGCATCCGAAAGGGGATAAAGACCCGTTCGCGCTGCGTCGTGCGGCGCTGGGCGTGCTGCGTATCATCGTTGAGAAGAACCTGAACCTCGATCTGCAGACCCTGACTGAAGAAGCGGTGCGTCTGTACGGTGACAAACTGACCAATGCCAACGTGGTGGATGACGTGATCGACTTTATGCTCGGCCGCTTCCGCGCGTGGTATCAGGACGAAGGTTACACCGTGGATACTATTCAGGCGGTGCTGGCGCGTCGTCCAACGCGTCCGGCTGACTTCGATGCGCGTATGAAGGCGGTTTCTCACTTCCGTACGCTGGAAGCGGCATCTGCCCTGGCGGCGGCGAACAAGCGTGTCTCCAACATTCTGGCGAAATCTGACGAAACGCTGAACGAGCGTGTGAACGCCGCGACGCTGAAAGAGCCGGAAGAGATCGCCCTGGCGATGCAGGTTGTGGTGCTGCGTGACAAGCTGGAGCCATACTTCGCAGAAGGCCGTTATCAGGAAGCGCTGGTAGAACTGGCGGAACTGCGTGACGTTATCGACGCCTTCTTCGAAAAAGTGATGGTCAACGTGGAAGATAAAGATCTGCGTATTAACCGTCTCTCTATGCTCGAAAAACTGCGTGAGCTGTTCCTGCGCGTGGCGGATATCTCGCTGCTGCAGTAATGTGCCCGCCGGGCATGTACAGGCTAAAAACCCGCTTCGGCGGGTTTTTTTATGGCGTGCGGGTGAAAATTTAATCTTGAAATGGTCAACATATTACCGCTATCCTTATCGGCGTTAACTTTCTCCCTCAGGAGCGCATTCCGAAAATGAACAAACACGACTGATGAATTTCGATCCTTGCTAAACGCGACCGCGTCGGCAGGGGATGTTTTGATTTCATTCAGGAGTGCTTATGGCTCATTTTGCGCAGTCCCCTTCTTTTATTTTGCATCAGGTCACCTGTCAGTTTGCGACGGGCGATATTCTTTTTGGCCCGCTGAACCTCTCTCTGGAGACATCCCTGTGTGCGCTCGTTGGTCGTAATGGCAGCGGGAAAACGCGTCTGCTGCGCATGCTGGCGGGGCTGGATGAACCTGCCAGTGGTCATATTGAGCGTTTTGCCTCACATGTCTATGTGGCACAACAGCAGGATATCTCCCCACAGACAACGCTTGCTGAACTGCTTGGTTATGAGGCGATTTTTGCAGCGCGTAAGCGCATCGATCGCGGCGATTACCAGCCTGACGATCTGGAGATGCTCGACGGCTACTGGGATTTAGCAGAACGCCTGAACGAGGCGTTTCTCCAGGCGAAACTGCCACCGTTTGACCCCGATAAACCTGCCGCCGAATTCAGCGGTGGCGAGCGGATCCGTGCCCTGTTGTGCGGTGCATTTACGGCTGAGGCGAATTTCCTGTTGCTGGATGAACCCACCAACCATCTGGATCGACAAGGCCGGGCGTGGTTTTACGACCAGTTGAGCCGTTATCAGGGCGGCGTGCTGGTTGCCTCTCACGATCGTGAGCTACTGGCGCAGGTGCCACGTATTCTTGAGCTGAGCGCCTCCGGGCTGCGCAGCTACGGCGGCAACTACGAAGACTATAAACAGCAACGGGATGCCGAACAGCAGGCTGCCCGCGCGGCGCTGGAGCATGCGGCAACGGAGCGCAAACGCACTCGCGCGCGATTGCAAAAAGAGCATGATGACAGCCAGCGGCGTTCGGCGAAGACCATACGCACGGTCGATACCCTGAATATCGCGTCGTTTGAGCGGGTCAAATATAAAGCGGCGGCAAAAGAGCGTATCGGCTCGTGGAAAAAACAGCACAGCGATCAAAACGATGCGCTGAATGCCGCGGTAAACAAGGCGCGGGAACGGGTTGAAGAAGACGCCCCGATCATGTTTACCCTGCCAGGAAGCCAGATTGCTGAGGGAAAACAGGTGCTGGTGCTGGAGGAACTGCAATTGCCGCATGTCTCACTTCCGCCAATGAACTGGCGGATGGACGGCCCGATGCGCGTGGCGCTCAGGGGGCCCAATGGCTGCGGTAAATCAACGCTGTTAAAAGTCATCCTCGGTGAAACCGCACCCCGTGCAGGCAGTTGTAAGGTATCGGTGACGTGTGCGTATCTCGATCAGCACCTGTCGCAGCTGGATCTGACGCAGTCGGTGATGGCACATCTCAATCTGAGCAATACGCCGCTGGAAGAGGGGATGTTGCGTACCCGCCTGGCACAGCTTCAACTGGGGGCGGATAAAGTCTCACTGCCGCTGGCAGAGTTGAGCGGAGGTGAGCGTCTGAAAGCCGCCCTGGCCTGCGTGTTGTGGCGCGAGCATGCCACGCAGCTTTTACTGCTTGATGAACCGACCAACCATCTGGACCTGGCATCGGTCCAGGCGATTGAAGCGGCGCTGGCCGGTTTCCCCGGAGCACTGCTGGTGGTGTCCCATGATGAAAGCTTTCTGCAAGGGTTAGCGTTAACGCATGAACTGGTGTGGGAGGAGACGGGCTGGCGTTGTGAAGGCCTTTAAAACACAAACCCCCGCAAAGGCGGGGGCGGTAATTCACGGTACTGCATCACGCTATCTGTTTGCTGAGTGCAGGGTTGGCCTGAATCAGGCGCATCAGCTTTAACTCGGTTGGCGTGGGTTTCTCTCGTTTCGACTCCCACTCCAGCACCATCGCTACGCTGACACCCATCGCTCTGGCGAATTCATCTGTTTTTAAACCTGTCCCTTTGCGCAATTGCTCATATTCTGTAAAGGGATTGGATTTCTGTTGCAGGGTTACTGTCTGCGGTACATCTTTAAAAATAATCTGTTCCAGGCTGCTCAGCAGCTCAAACTCAGGATCTTTATATTCCATTGAGAACTCCTCTTAAATCACACACCGGGATCAAGAACATCAGAGAGCCCATTAAGAATAGTCCCTAATACAAACGAAGGATCATCACGCTTGTGATTAATCGTGCGGTAACGATCGCTTTATCCGTTTCAGCTATGCGGATAGTTATGCTAATTACCTGATTAACCATATGTCGGCTTCGCCAGGTATTTTTTTGTAAAGAGTAAGAAATAAAATGGCAATAGCCGTTTTGCATGAAAAGAGTATCTTGCAGCGCTGACCTGGACTATCCTTGTCAGCGTTGGGCACGCGTGTGCCGATGTGCGCTTTTTTGGGTGAAAGGAGTAATGAAATGGCGACAGGAAAGTCCTGCTCTCGCTGGTTTGCGCCTATTGCGGCGTTGTTGATGGTTGTTAGCCTGAGTGGGTGTTTTGATAAAGAAGGCGATCAGCGCAAAGCGTTTATCGATTTTCTGCAGAATACAGTGATGCGCAGCGGCGAGCGTTTGCCGACGCTGACTGCGGATCAGAAAAAACAGTTTGGCCCCTTCGTGTCTGATTACGCCATTCTGTATGGTTATTCACAGCAGGTAAGCCAGGCGATGGACTCCGGCATTCGTCCGGTTGTGGATAGCGTTAACGCCATCCGTGTCCCGCAGGATTATGTCACCCAACGTGAACCGCTTCGCCAGTCTAACGGTGCGCTCGGCGTGCTGAGCCAGCAATTGCAGAACGCGAAAATGCAGGCTGACGCGTCACGTTCCGCGCTGAAACAGGGCGACGATCTCAAACCGGTCTTCGACAAAGTGTATGAGAAAGTGGTGACCAAACCTTCGGATGCCCTGCAACCGCTGATCCCCGCCGCGCAGATCTTCACGCAGCAGCTGGTTCAGGTAGGGGATTTTATCTCCCAGCAGGGAACGCAGGTGAGCTTTGTTGCCAACGGTATTCAGTTCCCAACCTCGCAGCAGGCGAGTCAGTACAATACGCTGATTGGGCCGCTGGCCTCTCAGCACCAGGCCTTTAGTCAGGCATGGAGCGCAGCCGTCGCTGCCACAGAATAAACCGAAAAAACCCCGCTTCAGGCGGGGTTTTTTACTTATGACTAAAATAACGCTTGTCATTCCTCTACCACATCGGTATAACTGTTCGCGTCGGTTTGTTACACAGACCTAAAGCAGTTTAGTAAAGCAGTCCAGATTGTTATCCATAGATACCCTTCGTAGTGACCCTTCCTTCATCGCTTAAAAATCTGTAACGCAACCCATCAAGCCGGAAGGCACAATATATTTGTTAATTAAGGTAATTCTATGTCTGCTAAAATGACTGGTCTGGTAAAATGGTTCAACGCTGATAAAGGTTTCGGCTTCATCACTCCTGACGATGGCTCTAAAGACGTGTTCGTACACTTCTCTGCTATCCAGAACGATGGCTACAAATCTCTGGACGAAGGTCAGAAAGTGTCCTTCACCATCGAAAGCGGCGCTAAAGGCCCAGCAGCTGGTAACGTTGTAAGCCTGTAAGCTTCCAACCCAGTAGCAAAGAATTTAAAAACCCGCCTTCTGGCGGGTTTTTTCGTTTCTACTGTTGGACCTGTGGATTGACGCAGTTTTTCTCCACGTTTCCGTTCAGCGCGGCGATCAGATTATCCACCGCGGTGGCCGCCATGTTGTAACGCGTCTCGTGCGTCGCAGAACCAATATGGGGCAGCGCGACCACGTTAGGCAGCGAAAGCAGCGGCGAATCCACCGGCAGCGGCTCCTGTTCAAACACGTCCAGACCGGCCGCATGGATCTCACCGTTTTGTAGCGCCTCAATTAATGCCTTCTCATCCACGACCGGGCCACGACCCGCATTGATGAAAATGGCGGATTTCTTCATCTTTTCAAACGCCGCTTTGCCAATCAGATGCCGGGTTTCGTCCGTCAGAGGCAGGATCAGACAGACAAAATCCGCTTCCTGCAACAGCGTATCCAACTCGCAATAGCGGGCGTTGAAGCGTTCTTCGGCTTCGCTGTGATGGCGACGTGCGTTATACAGAATCGGCATGTTAAAACCGAAATGCGCACGCTGCGCCAGCGCCAGGCCGATCCGGCCCATGCCAACAATCCCCAGCGTTTTGCCATGAACATCCACACCGAACCAGTCCGGGCCGATGCTTTTTGTCCACTCGCCCGCTTTGACGCGATCGGCCACCTCCACCACGCGGCGGGCAGTGCTGAGCATCAGCGCCATCAGCGTATCGGCCACGGTCTCCGTCAGGGCATGTGGCGTATGCATCAGCAGGATGTTGCGCGCGTTGAGGGCGTCCACGTCAAAATTGTCGTAACCCACGGAAACGGTTGAGGTAGCACGAAGCTTCGGCATTTTTTCCAGCAACGCGACATCCACTTTTTCGCTTGAACCCAGCAGGCCTTCGGCCCGGGCGAACGCCCCGGCGTGTTGTGCCACCGTCTCCGGGCTTAGGTTCTTCACCTGCGTGACGGTGAAGTGTTCTTCCAGGCGTTTTTGCAGATCATCAGGCAGTGCTTTATACAAAATGACGGACGGCTTCATGCTTATCTCCGTTGATTTTTAATGATTCAGGCGTGGCGTGCGCCGACGGGGAGTTGTTGATTATTAGCAGGCTTAACAATCAGAGTAAGCCATACTGAGGCGAAAAGCGCCACTCCCATAAAGATGTATGAGGCTGACGGGCTGCCGGTTGCACCGTTCAGGTAACCGACGAACCAGGAGCCGCAGAAAGAACCGAGCGCACCCATACTGTTAATCAGTGCCATCGCGCCGCCTGCCACATTACGCGGCAGCATCTCCGGGATGATGGCGAAGAAGGGACCATACGGGGCGTACATCGCCGCACCGGCAATCACCAGCAGCGTATAGGAGACCCAGAAGTGGTTTGCGCCCACGGCCCAGGAGCCGATGAAAGCAAAGGCAGCGATCAGCAGCAGTGGCCAGACAAACAGCTTACGATTTTGCAGTTTGTCCGATGCCCAGGAGACGATGATCATCGCGATAGTTGCCGCCAGATAGGGCACGGAGGAGAGCCAGCCGACTTCCACCATACCGAGATTTTCCCCGCCGCTGCGGATAATTGACGGCAACCACAGTACGAAACCGTACACGCCTATACTCCAGGTAAAATACTGCGCGCACAGCAGGATCACGTTGCGGGAGCGGAAGGCTTCGCCATAGTTACGCACCGCCTTCAGCCCTTGCTGCTCTTTATCCAGCTGCGCCTGCAGTGCGGCTTTTTCATCTTCGGAGAGCCATTTCGCCTGAGCAGGCTTATCTTTTACCAGCACCCACCAGCAGAAAGCCCAGATGATTGCCGGCACCCCTTCGATGATAAACATCTCGCGCCAGCCGAAAGACTGGATCAGGTAGCCGGACACCACTGACATCCACAGCACGGTGACCGGGTTACCGAGGATCAGGAAGGTGTTCGCACGGGAACGTTCAGATTTGGTAAACCAGTTGCTGATGTAGATCAGCATTGCGGGCATCACCGCCGCCTCAACTACCCCAAGGATAAAGCGAATAGCGGCCAGGGCAGGGATATTATTGACCACGCCGGTAAGCGACGCGCAGGCGCCCCACAGGATCAGACAGACGAAGATCAGCTTACGCACGCTGCGGCGTTCGGCGTAGATCGCGCCGGGGATCTGGAAGAAGAAGTAGCCCAGGAAGAAAAGGGCGCCCAGCAGAGATGAAATACCTTTGGTGATCCCGAGGTCTTCGGTGATCCCCGCGGCGGATGCGAAACTGAAGTTGGCACGATCAAGGTACGCCAGGCTGTACGTGATAAACACGATTGGCATGATGTACCACCAGCGTTTTACTGCATTGGTCGAACTGTTCATAGGCTTGCCTCTGTTGTTGAGGTTGTTACCGCCGTTGTCTGTAGGGTACACGGTGGTTTAATTATATGTGCGGGTCGTTGCCCTCACCCTGGCCCTCTCCCACGGGAGAGGGGATTTACTCGTTAAGCTGCGCGCGCGTCGGCAATCCTTCACTGTCGCCCTGCACCTGAATGGCCAGCGAGCCGATCCAGTTGCCCCGGGCGATGGCCTGCGGTAGCAGTTTGCCTTCCAGCAGGGCGCTAATGACCCCGACGGCAAAGCCATCGCCCGCGCCGACGGTATCGACTACGTTCTCAACCTTCACGGCCGCGACCGCGCCCTGTTCACCATCCGCGGTTTTAAACCATGCGCCATCGGCACCGGTTTTCAGTACCACCGCTTTTACCCCTTTATTCAGGTAAAAATCGGCAATCCCTTCCGGCGTATTTTCACCGGTGAGGATCACGCCTTCTTTCACCCCCGGCAGAAGCCAGTCCGCCTGGAATGCCAGACGGTTCAGCTTCTCGACCATCTCCGCCTCGCTTTTCCACAACACCGGGCGCAGGTTAGGATCGAAAGAGATCGTTTTCCCCTGAGCCTTCATGGTGGTCGCGGCATGATCGAGCAGCTCATACGAGCTGGCCGACAACGCGGCTGCCACACCGCTCAGGTGCAGATGGCGTGCACTCGCAAAGTACTCGGCGTGATAATCTTCCACCGAGAGATGGCTTGCCGCCGACCCTTTGCGGAAGTATTCCACGATGGGATCGGTTCCATTTTCGACTTTAGATTTAAGCTGAAAGCCGGTCGGGAAGCGTCCATCGAGCGTCACGCCTGCGGCATCAATCCCCTCTTTTTCCAGCGAATCAAGAACGAAGTGACCAAAGCTGTCGTCACCCACGCGGCTGACCCAGCCTGTTTTCAGGCCGAGGCGTGCCAGCCCCGTTGCCACATTCAGCTCTGCGCCTGCCACGCGTTTGATAAAGTGCTCAACCGTGCTCAGCTCACCGGTTTCGGTAGCGACAAACATCGCCATGGCTTCACCGATAGTGATCACATCCAGTGTCTTGTGCATGGTTTACTCCTCGCGCAGCAGGTTAACGTAATGCCGGGTGACAGCGGTTAAGTCCGCCCCTTCCAGCGGGAACTCGATCCCGCGTGGTGCATCGGCAGGCAACTGACTGAGCAGAGCCAGCCAGCGCGCATCGGCGCGATCCGGCGCGACGGCGCGGAACTGCGCTTTATGCGGTACAGCGGCTTTCACGTGGATATAGCTGACCGCCGGAGCCAGACGGGTTGCCGCTTCTTCCGGCGAGTCGCCGACCCACAGCCAGTTACCCATGTCGAAGGTCAGCGTGACGGGGAGCGCCATTTCCCGGCAGGCGGCCTGGAAACGCTGCATCGGCGCAAGCTGGCCGCAGTCGGTCTGGTCGTTTTCCACCACCAGTGCCATGCCGCTCTCATTGAGCAAAGCGCGCAGGGCGGTAAGCGGCCGGGTGCCGCTGAAATGACCCAGGGATACCTTCAGCCACAGCGCGTTGAGCGTGCTGGCTTCGGAAAGGTAGCGGGGAAGGTCGGGGTTGAGGGTACCGTCGGGCATAAACAGGGGGGCGGGGGCGGAATAACACGCCAGCAGGCCCAGCAGCTCAATGGATTCGCCCAGCGCAGGCAGCGCCTGTAGCTCTTCACTGTTGAACAGCTCCCGGCGGATCTCTACGCCGTCGGCACCCGCACCGGCAATTACGGGCAGCATCGCCCGTTGGCCGCCAGCCTGTCGCACCTGATCCGCACCATACGCGGCGGTGACCACCATTATTTTTCTGCCCATTCAGGAACTCCATCAAACGTACATCGATACTATTACGCTAGATGGAACCGGTTCCAAAGAAAAGTTCAGGATGTTGAATTTATGATCGTCATCACAAGGGGAAATTAACGGGCGGTGGAGCCGCGGACAATCAGCTCGCCAGAAAAGACCTGCTCGCGCACGGCATCGCTGATCCCTTCAATGCGACGAACCACTTGTTCAACAGCGGCATAGCCGATTTGCCAGGTCGGCTGTTTGAGCGTGGTGATGCCTACCCCGGCCAGTTCAGCCCACTCCAGTTCATCGAAGCCCAGCAGGCCGATATCGCTGCCCCAGTGCAGGCCAATGCGTTTGAGCGAGCGGGCGACCTGAAGCGTCAGCGCCCCGTTGGCCGAAATCACAGCTTTGCGCATCCCGCGATGGCGCGTGTGGAACTGACGCAGAGTATTGTCGAGCTGGTCGGCTTCATGAAGCGGAGTTTCGGCGTTTTCGGCGATCACTCCGGGATAACGCTCCAGGGTGGCACGAAATGCGTTCAGGCGCTCGCGACGGGTATTCACCATGCCCAGCGGCTCGCTCAGGAACAGAATTGCTTCGAAGCCCTGTTCGATCAGATGCTCGGTTGCAGTCGTGGCCGCCTGGGTATTATCCAGCCCGACAACGTCGCAGGCGAATTCCGGGATTTTACGATCGATGAGCACCATCGGCAGGGAAGACTGTTGCAGCCGATTTAACCCTTCCTCGCGCATACCCACGGCATTGACCACGATACCTTCCACCTGGTAGCTGCGCAGCAGATCGAGATAATGCAGCTCCTGGTCCACCTCGTTGTTGGTGTTACAGACCAGCGGGGTAAAACCTTTCTCGCGACAGGCGGCTTCGATACCGCTCAGCACGTTTACCGAGTAGGGGTTGGTAATATCGGCGATGATAAGCCCGATAAGACGGGTACGGCCACGTTTAAGTCCGCGCGCCATGATGCTGGGGCGGTAGTCGAGATCGGCAATGGCCTGTTCAATACGTGCCAGCAGCGCATCGGAAAGCAGGTGTTTCTCGCCGTTGAGATAGCGTGAAATACTGGTTTTACCGGTTCTGGCGGCTTTCGCCACGTCGCTGATGGTGGCCCGCGTTGGTTTGCTCATCACTGAATTCCCTGACTTTAGTGAGAATACCTTAGCGGGAAAATCAACGATGGCAAGTGGTTCATTATGGAAGGTGCTGCTTGATGTCCTCACATCAACCCTCTCCCACGGGAGAGGGCGCAAACACTTAAAACGGCAACGAATGTTGCCGTTTTGCTTCTACTTACTGCACAGGACTCAACGTAATCTCAACGCGGCGGTTCTGCGCTTTGCCTTCCGCCGTGCTGTTGCTGGCGATAGGGTTTGCCGGGCCCATACCGCTGGTGCGGATACGGTTCGCTTCAACGCCCTGGGTGATCAGCGAGCTGGCCACGGAATCAGCACGCTGCTGAGACAGACGCATGTTCAGCTCCTGGCTGCCGGTGCTGTCGGTGTAGCCAATCACATTCACGGCGGTCTTGTTGTACTCTTTTAGCACCATCGCCACGCCGGTCAGGGTATTCGCACCGGCAGGTTTCAGCGTTGCGCTGCTGCTGTCGAAGGTCACGTTGTTAGGCATATTCAGGATGATGTTGTCACCGCTGCGCGTGACGCTCACGCCTGTGCCTTTCATTTTGTCGCGCAGCTTCGCTTCCTGCACATCCATGTAATAACCCATGCCGCCACCGAGCGCTGCGCCTGCCGCTGCGCCAATCAGCGCACCTTTACCGCGGTCTTTTTTGGAGGAGGAGAGCGCACCTACACCCGCCCCGACCAGTGAACCGATACCCGCGCCGATGCCGGATTTACCCGCTTCGCGTTCACCGGTGTATGGGTTTGTTGTGCAGCCAGAAACCGCCAGTGCACCGCTCACCAGAGCGGCAATAACGAGTACGCGTTTTTTCATCTTCTTTCCTTAATCCTTTTTATTCTTTGCCACGACGGACGTGGCAGTTGATTATGACGTCCGGATACGGAGAAAATTCCGGGGATAACTCTGAAATTTGTGACAAACCATAAACGGCCTCAATAACAAGACCGTAAACCTGCACGCAACCAGGAGCGCACGCTTTGAGCACCTCAACAAAAACCATTCTGACCGCCGCCCACTGGGGGCCGATGCTGGTCGAAACCGACGGCGAAAATGTCCTGTCTTCCCGTGGGGCATTGCCAACACAACACCCCAACTCTTTACAGACCGTCGTTCGCGATCAGGTGCACAGCAAAACCCGCGTGCGCTGGCCGATGGTGCGTAAAGGATTTCTGGCTTCGCCGGACAAGCCGCAGGGCATTCGTGGTCAGGATGAGTTTGTGCGTGTGAGCTGGGATGACGCGCTGGCGCTGATCCACGCCCAGCACAAGCGCATTCGCGACAGCTATGGGCCTGCATCCATTTTTGCCGGCTCTTACGGCTGGCGTTCTAACGGCGTGCTGCATAAAGCATCGACATTGCTGCAGCGCTACATGAGCCTGGCCGGCGGCTACACGGGCCATCTGGGGGATTACTCCACCGGCGCGGCGCAGGCGATCATGCCGTACGTCGTCGGCGGTAATGAGGTTTATCAGCAGCAGACCAGCTGGCCGCTGGTACTGGAGCATACCGAGGTGGTGGTGCTGTGGAGTGCCAACCCTCTCAACACGCTGAAAATTGCCTGGAATGCTTCCGACGAGCAGGGTATTGGCTATTTTGATGCGCTGCGCAAGAGCGGTAAGCGCATCATCTGTATTGACCCCATGCGCTCTGAAACCCTGGATTTCTTTGGTGACAGTGCCGAATGGCTCGCCCCGCATATGGGGACTGACGTGGCGATGATGCTGGGTATCGCCCACACGCTGGTAGAGAATGGCTGGCACGACGCCGACTTCCTCGCGCGTTGCACATCGGGCTTCGACAAATTCGCCGATTATCTGACGGGTAAAACGGATGGTGTTGCCAAAACGGCAGCGTGGGCAGCAAGTATTTGTGGCATTCCGGCTGACAAGCTCCGTGAACTGGCCGCGTTGTTCCATGAAAACACCACGATGTTGATGTCCGGTTGGGGCATGCAGCGCCAGCAGTTTGGCGAGCAAAAACACTGGATGCTGGTGACGCTTGCCGCGATGCTCGGGCAAATTGGTACGCCGGGCGGCGGGTTTGGGCTCTCTTATCACTTCGCCAATGGCGGCAACCCCACCCGTAAAGCCGCCGTGCTGGCCTCCATGCAGGGATCGGTGAAGGGCGGCGTTGATGCCGTGGATAAAATTCCGGTGGCGCGTATTGTTGAAGCCCTGGAAAACCCGGGCGGATTTTATCAGCATAACGGTCTGGACCGCCATTTCCCGGATATTAAGTTTGTCTGGTGGGCGGGTGGGGCGAATTTCACGCACCATCAGGATACCAATCGTCTTATCCGCGCCTGGCAGAAGCCGGAGCTGGTGGTGATTTCGGAATGCTTCTGGACCGCCTCCGCCAAACATGCCGATATCGTGCTGCCGGCCACGACTTCGTACGAGCGTAACGATCTCACCATGACCGGTGACTACAGCAATCAGCATATGGTGCCGATGAAGCGTGTGGTCGCACCGCGGGATGAAGCGCGTGATGATTTTGACGTATTTGCGGAACTGAGCGAACGGTGGGAAGCGGGCGGTCGTGAGCGTTTCACCGAAGGGAAAACCGATCTTGAGTGGCTGGAAACGTTCTATCAGATTGCTGCTCAGCGCGGTGCGGCCCAGGGGGTGACGCTGCCGCCGTTTGCGGAATTCTGGGAAGCGAACGCGATTTTCGAAATGCCGGAGAGCGAGCAGAACGCGCAGTTTGTCCGTTTCGCCGATTTCCGTCGCGACCCGGAGAACCATCCGCTGAAAACCGAGAGCGGAAAGATTGTGATTTACAGTGAGCGCATTGCCCGCTTTGGGTACGCGGATTGTCCTGCGCATCCCACATGGCTTGAACCGGATGAGTGGCACGGCAATGCCCAGCCTGAGCAGCTCCAGGTGTTATCCGCGCACCCCGCGCATCGCCTGCACAGCCAGCTTAATTATTCGTCGCTGCGCGAGCAGTATGCGGTCGCCGGGCGGGAGCCGATCACGCTTCATGCTGAAGATGCGAAAGCGCGCGGGATTGCGGATGGCGATCTGGTGCGCGTCTGGAACCATCGTGGGCAGGTGTTGGCCGGAGCGGTGGTGAGCGACGGAATCAAACCAGGCGTGATCTGCATCCACCAGGGCGCGTGGCCGGACCTGGACGAGAGCGGTATTTGTAAAAACGGTGCCGTTAACGTGCTGACCAAAGATCTCCCCAGCTCGAAGCTGGGGAATGGCTGTGCAGGCAATACGGCGCTGGCATGGGTCGAGAAATACCAGGGACCCGAGCTTACTCTGACGGCGTTTGATCCGCCTGCCAGCTCATGATCCACGTCGGGTGTTGGGTGTCATCCTGCCAGGCGCTGTCTTCGATACGAAAGCCCTGAGCATGGTAGAAATTCACCGCCCGGACATTTTTTTGATACACCTCCAGGCTTAAATGCGGGAAGCGCTGTTGAACGTGGGTCAGCAGCGCGCGTCCGATGCCTTTGCCGATGTACGCCGGTGCGACAAATAGTGCGCCGACAAACTGAGACTGCATCACGCTGATAAACCCGTAAGGTTCGCCATCCTGTTCCCAGACCCAGGTTTCGGCCGACGGCAGATAAACGTCCCGCACCATGGCTTCGTTCTCTTTCCAGTAGCTCGCCTCAATAAACGGATGCGCTTCCGTGGTACTTTCAAGCCATAGGCTCAAAAGCGACGCGGTATTCTCACTTTGCCATTTGCGGATCATGATGGCCTCCCGGATGACAGAAGCAGCCGGTAACATGGTCATTGACCAGGCCACAGGCCTGCATAAAGGCGTAGCAGATGGTGGAGCCGACAAACTTAAAGCCGCGTTTTTTCAGCGCTTTCGAGAGTGCGTCCGAGGCCGGAGTCGAGGCGGGAATTTCCGCGAGCGTGGCGGCCTGCGTGATTTGCGGATCGTTATTCACAAACGTCCAGACAAACTCTGAGAACGGTTCACCGTTTTGTTCCATTGCCAGATAAGCGCGTGCGTTACCGATAATGGCCTGGATCTTACCACGATGGCGGATGATGCCTGCATCCTGCACCAGTCGCTCCACGTCGTCGTCGGTCATCGCGGCGACCCGGACGGGATCGAACTGATGAAAGGCATTGCGGTAGTTTTCGCGTTTCTTCAATACCGTAATCCATGACAAACCCGCCTGCTGACCCTCCAGGCAGATCATCTCGAAAAGTTTTTTGCCGTCCGTTTCCGGCACGCCCCATTCCCGATCGTGATAGTCGATATAGAGCTGATCCTGGCTTACCCAACCGCAACGTTGCATCGGTTATCTCCCTTATGACACGGTTATCGCAAAAATTTCATTCCGTCAGGCTTGACGTGTGACCTGTAAAGACAATAGTTAATACAGGGCCATAAGCCCTAAAAACCTCTTCCTGAACAATGATAAAAATCGCCGAATTCGGCTCTCTCTGGAGTCGCTTTGATGATAAAAAAAATCAGTGGTCGCCATGCTGTTTCTGGCCTGGTGGGGATTTCAGCCTGTCTGCTTTCTGGTCACTCAGCATTTGCCTGGCAACAGGAATATATCGTTTCAGACCCGCAAAGTAATACGGCGGAACGCTATACATGGGATGCGGATCACCAACCGCGTTATGACGATATCCTGGCGGAGCGCATCCAGTCTTCGCAAAATGCGCCGGGGCTGGCTCTGAATCTGCCCTCTGGCTCGACCTCCGCGGGGGCGATGAGCGTCGGCTGGAATTTTCCGCTGGCGGGTCATGTCACGACCGGCCCGGTGGTGGCATGGCGTTATGACGGCACCACGCCCATGATGATTAATGAGTTTGGTGATAGCGTGACAACCCAGGCGCTGACCGATCCCCTGTGGCATGCCAGCGTGAGTACGCTAGGCTGGCGCGTGGATACGCAATATGGCGAACTTCGTCCCTGGGCGCAGATTAGCTATAACCAGCAGTATGGTGAAAATCAGTGGAAATCCCAGTTCGGGATGCCGCAAACGCCTGCCCCGGCTCAAAATGGCAACTGGATGGATGTCACCGTAGGCACCGATATTCCTTTCACCTCGCACATGGCGGCGTATGCTTCCTTAGCGCAAGGGGAGGACAGCACGACGGGAGAGCAGTTTTTGTACACGCTGGGCGTAAGTGCAAATTTCTAACGTTGTTACTATTTTAAACGTCACGTTAACATCTTGAATACAATAACCGTGGGGGTTGTAGCGATAGCGTGCACTAACATTCTGTCGCTTCATTCCCCGGCAAGGTCGTTCATTCCCGATTCCAGGCATTTCATTCCGTTTCTCCTGCATCTCATGCCGTTTTCCCCCAGCGGGATCAGGGTTTTGTTTATCGTTGTCCTCAGCAAATTCCCTTACTTTCTCTTGCAGGACAACTGCCATGATTACATCTTCCTACAATCGTACACGCTGGCTGACGCTCTTTGGCACCATCGTCACCCAGTTTGCGTTGGGCTCGGTCTATACCTGGAGCCTGTTTAACAGTGCCCTTTCCGACAAGCTCGGTGCGCCGATCAGTCAGGTGGCGTTCTCTTTCGGTTTGCTAAGCCTTGGGCTGGCGCTGTCCTCTTCGGTTGCGGGCAAATTGCAGGAGCGGTTCGGCGTGAAACGCGTCACGATGGCCTCGGGGATCCTGCTGGGATTGGGCTTTTTCCTGACGGCGTATTCAAACAACCTGATGATGCTCTGGCTGAGCGCCGGGGTACTGGTTGGTCTGGCGGACGGTGCCGGTTATCTGCTGACCCTGTCAAACTGCGTCAAATGGTTCCCGGAGCGTAAAGGGTTAATCTCCGCGTTTGCCATCGGTTCTTATGGCCTGGGCAGCCTCGGATTTAAATTTATCGACTCTCATCTGCTGGCGTCGGTTGGCCTCGAAAAAACCTTCATGATCTGGGGGGCTATCGTCCTGGTGATGATCCTGTTTGGCGCGACCCTGATGAAAGACGCACCGCAGCAGGAAGTGAAAACCGTTAACGGCGTGGTGGAGAATGACTTCACCCTGGCTCAATCCATGCGTAAACCCCAGTACTGGATGCTGGCGGTGATGTTCCTGACAGCCTGCATGAGTGGCCTGTATGTGATTGGTGTGGCGAAAGATATCGCGCAGGGCATGGTTAAACTGGATGCCATGACGGCGGCAAACGCGGTGACCGTGATCTCTATCGCTAACCTGTCTGGTCGTCTGGTGCTGGGTATCCTGTCCGATAAAATTGCCCGCATCCGCGTGATTACCCTTGGACAGGTGGTTTCACTGGTGGGTATGGCGGCTCTGCTGTTTGCGCCCCTGAATGAAGCGACTTTCTTTGCTGCGATTGCCTGCGTGGCCTTTAACTTCGGCGGCACCATCACGGTGTTCCCGTCACTGGTGAGCGAGTTCTTTGGTCTGAACAACCTGGCGAAAAATTACGGCGTGATTTACTTAGGCTTTGGCATCGGCAGCATTTGCGGCTCGTTAATTGCCTCGCTGTTCGGCGGATTCTATGTCACCTTCTGCGTAATATTCGCCCTGTTGATTATTTCACTGGCCCTGTCGACGACGATTCGGCAGCCGCAGCGCGAAGTGTTTAATGAAGCACATGCTTAACCTAAATTAAAGAGGCCTTAACGGCCTCTTTAACTTTTATTTGATATGCTTCCAGACTTGTTATTTTGTAAAAATTTGCACCGATCACATTCTCCGCTGCCACTTTTCTCTCCCGCTGTGGTCTACTTACGGCGCTTGTAGACGTTTCTGATAACGCTTTCTTACGCATTTACTTACTCTGTCCGCTTTCTCACTGAGATTCGGCGGGTCTTTATACCCCTTCCCCCAGGGTTGTTTGCATGAAATACATTAGGTCTATTACCCAGCAAAGATTGTGTCTGATGCTGGCTGTCTATAT
Organism: Enterobacter cloacae complex sp. OE43NF; assembly: GCF_023544405.1. NCBI lineage: Bacteria > Pseudomonadati > Pseudomonadota > Gammaproteobacteria > Enterobacterales > Enterobacteriaceae > Enterobacter > Enterobacter cloacae complex sp. OE43NF. Next base: position 10,207 of record NZ_JAMJFW010000009.1, on the reverse strand, counting down.
CGGATTATTTCTGAATGGCGCGGTGCTGTTCAGACGAGTGGAAGGTTATTTCGAAGACCTCACCGTAAGAAATGGAATTTTTGCCGCTATTGAAGTGTTCGGCTCAGTCCTCGCTACATTTTTCTTGTTACGCCTGTTATCTCTCTTCGGCCGTCGCACGTGGCAAATTCTGGCCTCGCTGGTGGTGATAATTTCCGCCGCCGCCAGCTATTACATGACCTTTATGAACGTCGTCATTGGCTACGGTATCGTTGCGTCGGTAATGACCACTGACATTGACCTCTCGAAAGAGGTTGTGGGTAAAGGCTTTATCGTCTGGACAATTTTAACCTGTCTGCTCCCACTCTTCTTTATCTGGAGTAATACCTGCCGCTATACGTTGTTACGCCAGTTGCGCACTCGTGGACAGCGGATCCGCACTGTCGCCGTGGTCCTGCTGGCCGGTTTGCTGGTATGGGCGCCTATTCGCCTGATGGAAAAACAGCAAAAACGCATCGAAAAGGCAACGGGTGTCGATATGCCAAGCTATGGCGGAGTTGTGGCCAACTCGTATCTGCCGTCAAACTGGCTTTCAGCGTTAGGTCTCTATGCCTGGGCGCAGGCGGATGAATCCAGCGATGTGAAATCGCTGATGAATCCGACCAAAAAATTCCACTACGAGGCACCCGCTGACGGGCTCGATGATACTTACGTCGTGTTTGTTATTGGTGAAACAACGCGCTGGGATCATATGGGTATTCTGGGCTATGACCGTGATACCACGCCTAAACTGGCACAGGAAAAGAACCTGGTGGCTTACCGCGGCTATTCTTGTGATACCGCCACAAAGCTTTCGCTGCGCTGTATGTTTGTACGTGAAGGCGGTGCGAGTGATAACCCGCAGCGTACCCTTAAAGAGCAGAATGTATTTGCCGTACTAAAGCAGCTTGGCTTCAGCTCAGACTTGTTCGCCATGCAAAGTGAGATGTGGTTCTACACCAACACCCTTGCCGATAACATCGCGTACCGTGAGCAGATTGGCGCCGAGCCGCGTAACCGCGGTAAGACCGTTGATGACATGCTGCTACTCTCAGAAATGGAGCAGTCGCTGAAAAATCATCCGCAGGGTAAGCATCTTATTGTTCTGCACACCAAAGGATCGCACTACAGCTACTATCAGCGTTACACGCGTGATTTCGCAAAATGGCAACCTGAGTGCATCGGTATTAATAAATACTGCAGCAAGCAGGAGCTGATTAATGCCTATGATAACTCGGTGCTGTATGTGGATACGTTCCTCAGCCGGGTAATTGACCAGCTTCGCGATAAGAAAGCGATTGTGATCTATGCGGCTGATCACGGCGAGTCCATCAACGAGCAAGAGCATTTGCACGGTACGCCGCGTAAGCTGGCGCCGCCGGAGCAATTCCGTGTACCGATGATTATGTGGATGTCAGATAAGTACCTGGAGAACCCTGACAAAGCCAAAATGTTTGCTCATCTGAAACAGCAGGCAGAAATTAAGGTACCGCGCCGTCACGTTGAGTTGTACGACACCATCATGGGTTGCCTGGGTTATACCTCTCCGGACGGGGGGATTAACGAAAATAACAACTGGTGCAAACTGCCTGAAAGCAGCCAGAAAGCCGCGCAGTAACTTGCCTGGCGAGTTTATCGCCAGTTGGATGGCTTTTTTAAATTAAGGGATTGACGGGGGCGCACCTCAGCAGTAAGATGCGCTCCGCATTCGGCGAGTAGCGCAGCTTGGTAGCGCAACTGGTTTGGGACCAGTGGGTCGGAGGTTCGAATCCTCTCTCGCCGACCACATTCAAAAAAGGGCTAACCGCAAGGTTAGCCCTTTTTGCATTAACGCTTTATTCGTCCAGATTAGCCAAAACACCTCTTAGTCCTGCTTCTTCCTGCCTGTTCGTGATTTTGTGACATAATCCATTGTATTTTTTTATATATAGATTGATCTTTTTTCGCGTTGCTTATGGATAACCTCAGCATTTTTCGCTGTGCGTTTTAACGTTCGCGGTATTTAGTGCTCAGATAATCACCGTTCTGCAAGAAAATTTACCCATTCTGAATAAAAGTTAATCACTGATTGTTGCGAAATATGAAGATATTTGTGCTGCAACATGACGAGTAGCATAAATTTCCCTGCTGAAAACTGGCGTACATAGTTTTTTTAATCTTTGTTTGCGGTTTCTCACACTCAGCGTAAATCCCCGTCACCTGTATTGACGTTTTCACATTCTGTTGACAGATTGTAGGGCACGAGGGGCATTTCAGGGACGATCTGCGCTGCAACTCCAACGCTCTTCTGAAAGGATTCTCCATCCCTTTAACGCCTTCGGGCATCACCGACCGGACCGGGTAAAAAATAAATAAAGGTCAGGCGGCGTAACACAACAAAGCAAAACATCACATTGGAGCAGAATAATGAGTATTTCCTTGAAGAAGTCAGGGATGCTGAAGCTTGGTCTGAGCCTGGTGGCTATGACCGTGGCAGCAAGCGTACAGGCAAAAACCCTGGTTTACTGTTCTGAAGGCTCGCCGGAAGGCTTTAACCCACAGCTCTTTACCTCTGGTACGACTTACGACGCAAGCTCTGTGCCGATCTATAACCGTCTGGTTGAATTCAAAACCGGCACCACGGAAGTGATTCCTGGCCTGGCGGAGAAGTGGGACGTCAGCGAAGACGGTAAAACCTATACCTTCCACCTGCGCCAGGGCGTGAAGTGGCAGGACAGCAAAGAATTCAAACCAACGCGCGACTTCAACGCCGATGACGTTGTGTTCTCCTTCGATCGTCAGAAAAACGCTCAGAACCCGTACCACAAAGTGTCCGGCGGCAGCTATGAGTACTTCGAAGGGATGGGTCTGCCAGACCTGATCGCTGAAGTGAAAAAAGTGGACGATAAAACCGTTCAGTTCGTGCTGACTCGCCCGGAAGCGCCATTCCTGGCAGACCTGGCCATGGACTTCGCCTCTATCCTCTCTAAAGAGTACGCGGACAACATGCTGAAAGCCGGCACGCCGGAAAAAGTGGACCTGAACCCAATCGGTACCGGTCCGTTCCAGCTGCTGCAGTACCAGAAAGACTCCCGTATTCTGTACAAAGCGTTCCCGGGCTACTGGGGTACCAAACCACAGATCGACCGTCTGGTCTTCTCCATCACGCCTGACGCGTCTGTGCGTTACGCAAAACTGCAGAAAAACGAATGCCAGGTTATGCCCTACCCGAACCCGGCTGATATCGCCCGCATGAAGCAGGACAAGAATATCAACCTGATGGAGCAGGCTGGCCTGAACGTGGGCTATCTCTCCTTCAACACCGAGAAGAAACCGTTTGATGACGTGAAAGTGCGTCAGGCGCTGACTTATGCGGTGAACAAAGAAGCGATCATCAAGGCCGTTTACCAGGGCGCCGGCGTTGCGGCTAAAAACCTGATCCCGCCAACCATGTGGGGCTATAACGATGACGTTAAAGACTACACCTACGACCCAGAGAAAGCGAAAGCGCTGCTGAAGGAAGCAGGGCAGGATAAAGGCTTTACCGTTGAACTGTGGGCGATGCCGGTACAGCGTCCGTACAACCCGAACGCACGCCGTATGGCTGAAATGGTTCAGGCTGACTGGGCGAAAATCGGCGTTCAGGCCAAGATTGTCACCTACGAGTGGGGCGAGTATCTGAAGCGCGCCAAAGCGGGTGAGCATCAGGCAGTGATGATGGGCTGGACCGGTGACAACGGGGATCCGGACAACTTCTTCGCCACCCTCTTCAGCTGTGCGGCGGCAAAAGACGGCTCTAACTACTCTCGCTGGTGTTACAAGCCGTTTGAAGACCTGATCCAGCCGGCGCGTGCCACCGACGATCACAACAAACGTATTGAACTCTACAAGCAGGCACAGGTTGTTATGCACGATCAGGCTCCGGCTCTGATTGTTGCTCACTCCACTGTGTACGAGCCAGTGCGCAAAGAAGTGAAAGGCTACGTGGTTGATCCGCTGGGCAAACACCACTTCGAAAACGTATCTGTTGAATAATCAGTAGGGTGTTCTCCCTCTCCCTGTGGGAGAGGGCAGGGGTGAGGGGCTTGCATGCTAGCCCTCACCCTAACCCTCTCCTGCGGGAGAGGGAATTTACATTTGTGAGCAATACAGACGCCACGCCACTGGTCGTGCGTCTTCAGAGAGAATCCGGGTTATGTTGCAGTTCATCCTCCGACGTCTGGGACTTGTCATCCCCACGTTTATCGGTATCACCCTTCTCACTTTTGCCTTCGTCCATATGATCCCCGGCGACCCGGTAATGATTATGGCGGGCGAGCGTGGTATTTCCCCTGAACGTCATGCGCAGCTGCTGGCTGAACTCGGCCTCGATAAGCCGATGTGGCAGCAGTACCTCCACTATATCTGGGGCGTCATGCACGGTGACTTAGGGATTTCACTGAAAAGCCGTCTTCCGGTGTGGGACGAGTTCGTGCCGCGTTTTAAAGCGACACTGGAGCTTGGCATCTGCGCCATGATTTTTGCCACTGCGGTGGGTATCCCTGTCGGGGTGCTGGCTGCCGTTAAACGTGGCTCTATTTTTGACCATACCGCCGTGGGCCTGGCGCTGACCGGCTACTCCATGCCGATCTTCTGGTGGGGCATGATGCTGATTATGCTGGTCTCGGTGCAGCTTAACCTGACGCCGGTCTCCGGACGCGTCAGCGATATGGTCTTCCTCGATGATTCCAACCCGCTGACCGGCTTTATGCTGATTGATACGGCGATATGGGGCGAAGAGGGCAACTTTATTGATGCGGTCGCGCATATGATCCTGCCGGCGATGGTGCTCGGCACGATCCCTCTGGCGGTAATCGTGCGTATGACCCGTTCGTCAATGCTGGAAGTGCTGGGCGAGGATTATATTCGTACCGCGCGTGCCAAGGGCCTGACGCGTATGCGAGTCATCATCGTTCATGCGCTGCGTAACGCCATGCTGCCGGTGGTGACCGTTATCGGTCTGCAGGTGGGTACGCTGCTGGCAGGGGCGATCCTGACCGAAACCATCTTCTCCTGGCCGGGCCTTGGCCGCTGGCTGATTGACGCGCTGCAACGCCGTGACTATCCGGTCGTGCAGGGCGGTGTATTGCTGGTCGCGACGATGATTATTCTCGTCAACCTGCTGGTCGATTTGCTGTACGGCGTGGTGAACCCGCGTATTCGTCATAAGAAGTAAGGGGCCATCATGTCACACGTTTCTGAAAATAAAGTGGTTGCTGCACCGGTTCCAATGACGCCGCTGCAGGAATTCTGGCACTACTTCAAGCGTAATAAAGGCGCGGTAGTGGGGCTGGTCTATGTCTCTGTCATGATCCTGATTGCCGTGTTTGCAAACGTGCTTGCACCGTATAACCCGGCCGATCAGTTCCGTGACGCGCTGCTGGCCCCCCCTGCATGGCAGGACGGCGGGAGCCTGGCTCACCTCTTGGGTACCGATGATGTGGGTCGCGACGTATTGTCGCGTCTGATGTACGGCGCGCGTCTGTCGCTGCTGGTGGGCTGCCTGGTGGTGGTGCTGTCCCTGATCATGGGGATCATCCTCGGCCTGGTTGCGGGTTATTTTGGCGGCATTGTTGATAACATCATCATGCGTATCGTCGACATCATGCTGGCGCTGCCAAGCCTGCTGCTGGCCCTGGTGCTGGTGGCGATATTTGGCCCGTCGATCGGTAATGCCGCGCTTGCGCTGACCTTCGTGGCACTCCCTCACTACGTGCGTTTAACCCGTGCGGCAGTGCTGGTGGAAGTGAACCGCGACTACGTCACCGCGTCCCGCGTGGCCGGTGCCGGTGCGATGCGCCAGATGTTCGTCAATATCTTCCCGAACTGCCTTGCGCCGCTGATTGTTCAGGCGTCGCTCGGCTTCTCTAACGCCATTCTTGATATGGCCGCTCTTGGCTTCCTGGGCATGGGTGCGCAGCCGCCAACACCGGAGTGGGGCACGATGCTCTCCGACGTGTTGCAGTTCGCACAAAGCGCCTGGTGGGTTGTCACCTTCCCGGGTCTGGCAATTCTGCTGACGGTGCTGGCATTTAACCTGATGGGTGATGGTCTGCGCGATGCACTTGATCCCAAACTGAAGCAGTAAGAGGCACGAGATGGCGTTATTAAATGTAGATAAATTATCGGTGCACTTCGGCGATGAAGGCACCCCGTTTCGCGCCGTGGACCGCATCAGCTACAGCGTAAATCAGGGCGAAGTGGTTGGCATTGTTGGGGAATCCGGTTCCGGTAAGTCGGTAAGCTCACTAGCGATTATGGGGCTGATCGATTATCCGGGCCGCGTGATGGCGGAAAACCTGCAGTTCAATGGTCAGGATCTGAAGCGCATTTCCGAGAAACAGCGCCGCCAGCTGGTGGGCGCGGAAGTGGCGATGATCTTCCAGGATCCGATGACCAGCCTGAACCCCTGCTACACCGTGGGCTTCCAGATTATGGAGGCGATCAAGGTCCATCAGGGCGGTAACAAGAAAACCCGTCGTCAGCGGGCGATCGACCTGCTGAACCAGGTGGGGATCCCTGACCCGGCATCGCGCCTTGATGTCTACCCGCATCAGCTTTCTGGCGGGATGAGTCAGCGTGTGATGATCGCGATGGCAATTGCCTGTCGGCCAAAACTGCTGATTGCCGATGAGCCGACCACAGCGCTGGACGTGACCATCCAGGCGCAAATCATCGAGCTGCTGCTGGAACTGCAGCAGAAAGAGAACATGGCGCTGGTGCTGATTACGCACGACCTGGCGCTGGTGGCTGAAGCAGCACACAAAATCATCGTGATGTATGCAGGGCAGGTGGTGGAGACCGGAAGTTCGCATGATATCTTCCGTGCACCGCGTCATCCGTATACCCAGGCGCTTTTACGTGCGCTGCCGGAGTTTGCCCAGGATAAAGCGCGTCTGGCGTCGCTTCCGGGTGTGGTACCAGGTAAATATGACCGTCCGCAGGGCTGCCTGCTGAATCCGCGTTGCCCGTATGCGACGGATAAATGCCGTGCAGAAGAGCCTGAGCTGAACCAGCTGGCTGACGGTCGTCAGTCGAAATGCCACTACCCACTCGATGATGCCGGGAGGCCAACACTATGAGTACGCAACAGGCCACCACGCAACAACCGCTGTTGCAGGCTATCGACCTGAAAAAACACTACCCGGTGAAGAAGGGGATTTTTGCCCCTGAGCGCCTGGTGAAAGCGCTGGACGGCGTCTCCTTTACCCTCGAACGCGGTAAAACGCTGGCGGTGGTCGGGGAGTCGGGCTGCGGCAAATCAACCTTAGGCCGTCTGCTGACGATGATTGAAACGCCTACCGGCGGCGAGCTCTATTATCAGGGGCAGGATCTGCTCAAGCACGATCCGCAGGCGCAGAAGCTGCGTCGCCAGAAAATCCAGATTGTGTTCCAGAACCCGTACGGTTCATTGAACCCGCGCAAGAAAGTGGGGCAGATTCTGGAAGAGCCGCTGCTGATTAACAGTAATCTCAGCAAAGAGCAGCGTCGTGAAAAAGCGCTGGCGATGATGGCGAAAGTCGGCCTGAAAACCGAGCATTACGATCGCTACCCGCATATGTTCTCTGGCGGCCAGCGCCAGCGTATCGCCATCGCCCGTGGCCTGATGCTCGACCCGGATGTCGTGATTGCCGATGAACCGGTCTCAGCGCTCGACGTTTCCGTGCGCGCACAGGTGCTGAATCTGATGATGGATCTGCAGCAGGAGCTGGGGCTGTCTTACGTATTTATCTCCCACGACCTGTCGGTGGTAGAGCATATCGCTGATGAAGTGATGGTGATGTATCTGGGGCGCTGCGTGGAGAAGGGGACGAAAGATCAGATCTTTAATAACCCTCGCCACCCATACACCCAGGCGCTGCTCTCTGCGACACCGCGCCTGAACCCGGACGATCGTCGTGAGCGTATTAAGCTGACCGGTGAACTGCCAAGTCCGTTGAATCCACCTCCGGGATGTGCATTCAACGCCCGTTGCAGTCGCCGCTTTGGCCCTTGCACCCAACTACAGCCGCAGCTGAAAGATTATCGCGGTCAGCTGGTGGCCTGCTTTGCGGTCGATCAGGATGAAAACGGCGAAAAGCCGCAGGCGTAAACAAAAAAACCGGCGTTAAGCCGGTTTTTTTATGTCTGCTAACCTATTTCCGCAAACGAATCTGGTCGACAGCGTGTTTCTCGCTCTTGGTGAGGATCAGGCTCGCCCGCTCGCGGGTAGGGAGAATGTTCTCTTTCAGGTTTACGTAGTTGATCTCGTTCCACAGACCTGTCGCCACCTTCACCGCCTCTTCTTCAGAAAGCTGGGCGTAGTGATGGAAATAGGAGTCCGGGTCGGTGAACGCCCCTTCGCGGAACTTCAGGAAGCGGTTGATATACCAGCTTTGCAGCAAATCTTCCGGTGCATCGACATAAATAGAGAAATCGACGAAGTCAGAGACAAACACGTGATGCGGATCGTGAGGATAATCCATCCCACTTTGCAGCACATTTAACCCTTCCAGAATCAGAATGTCTGGCTGCACCACCGTTTTGTCTCCGCCCGGAATGCGATCGTAGATCAGGTGCGAATAGACCGGCGCCGTGACGTTAGGCACGCCGGATTTCAGGTCAGAGACAAATTTCACCAGACGGTGCATGTCATAAGAGAGCGGGAAGCCCTTCTTCTTCATCAGCCCGCGTTCTTTTAACACCTCATTGGGGTGCAGAAAGCCGTCGGTGGTGATCAGCTCCACGCTGCGGTGTTCTGGCCAGCGGCTCAGGAGAGCCTGCAAGACACGCGCGGTTGTGCTTTTACCTACCGCCACGCTGCCAGCAATACTGATGATATAAGGAATGCGTTGACCATTGGTTCCAAGGAACTGCTCCAGCACCGCCTGACGGCGCAGGTTGGAACTGATATAGAAGTTAAGCAAGCGTGAGAGGGGGAGATAAATTTCTGCCACTTCTTCCAGGGACAGATCTTCGTTTATCCCTTTTAACCGTGCGATTTCACCTTCCGTCAGCGTCATAGGGACGGAATCACGCAGGGCAGCCCACTGGCTGCGGTTAAAGTGAAGATAAGGCGTCATTAACGTTTGCTCTTTTTTGCTCATAAGCATGCTTCAGTGAGCCAGCATCACACTGCCGGATCATGGCTCATCACACAGTTAATTTTGGACAATGGGCAGGAGGTTAACACCAGATGACAGGAATAATAAGAAAAAAGATGGAAAGCGCTGCGTTACGCGGAAGCCGTCACGCTACGGCGTATGCGATGCAATTCGCTCATATATGTTGAATATTTGACCGCTAATGATTACTTTTACAGCGCTTGATGCGTGGTTAGCATAAAATGTGAGCGAAAGAACGTTTTATGCAAATTTTTAGTTGCATGACCGCGCAGGTATCCATAGAATGCGCGCTACTTGATGCCGACTTAGCTCAGTAGGTAGAGCAACTGACTTGTAATCAGTAGGTCACCAGTTCGATTCCGGTAGTCGGCACCATCAAGTCCGGTGGGGTTCCCGAGCGGCCAAAGGGAGCAGACTGTAAATCTGCCGTCACAGACTTCGAAGGTTCGAATCCTTCCCCCACCACCACTTTCTGGCAGCGTAAATGCCGCCGGAGCTGGTTTAAAAGCTGAATCAGCTCGAACTTAAAAAGAGAGAAATCTCTTTTTTTGTTACAGAAAGAACTGGGTAGCCGAGTTTCAGGATGCGGGCATCGTATAATGGCTATTACCTCAGCCTTCCAAGCTGATGATGCGGGTTCGATTCCCGCTGCCCGCTCCAATACGTGCTGATATGGCTCAGTTGGTAGAGCGCACCCTTGGTAAGGGTGAGGTCCCCAGTTCGACTCTGGGTATCAGCACCACTTCACTTCTCCTTCCCGTTTCTCTCTGTTTCAATTTTACTTGATTCAACAGTTCAGGCATTTCGCCTGGTTGATGTGGTGATATCACCGATTTATCCGTGTCTTAGAGGGACAATCGATGTCTAAAGAAAAGTTTGAACGTACAAAACCGCACGTTAACGTCGGTACTATCGGCCACGTTGACCATGGTAAAACAACGCTGACCGCTGCAATCACTACCGTTCTGGCAAAAACCTACGGTGGTTCTGCTCGTGCATTCGACCAGATCGATAACGCACCAGAAGAAAAAGCTCGTGGTATCACCATCAACACCTCTCACGTTGAG